>NZ_JBHYZP010000007.1:0-22284 GCF_042752355.1 Streptomyces sp. NPDC059255 | reverse complement strand
GGGGGGGGGCCGGGGGGCGGGTCCCCCCCCCCCGCGGGGCCCCGCCCTCGGTTCTTCCCGCTCAGGCGGCAGTACGCCGTCCGCCCTGGGCGCCGCGGCCGGAGCCGCCGCCCGCGCCGCCGGAACCGCCGGAGCCGCCGCGGCGGCCACGGCCACCGCGGGACGAACCGCCACCGGTCGCGCCCGCGCCGCCGCCCATGTTGCTCCGGGACGGCCGGGACGTGCGGGTCCGCTGCGCCTTCGGCTTCTGCTGGACCGGGGGCTGCGGCACCTCGATGGTGACGGCGACGCCGGAGGGCACCCGCGCACCGGTGAGCGTCGCCAGTTCCTCGTCGGTGGACTTGATCCGCGCGGACTTCGGCGCGATCCCCGCGTCGGACATCAGCCGGGTCATCTCGCGCCGCTGCTCGGGCAGGACGAGCGTGACGACACTGCCGGACTCCCCCGCCCTGGCGGTGCGCCCGCCGCGGTGGAGGTAGTCCTTGTGGTCGACGGGCGGGTCCACGTTCACGACTAGGTCGAGATCGTCGACGTGGATGCCGCGCGCCGCCACATTGGTCGCCACGAGGCAGGTGACCAGACCGTTCTTGAACTGGTCGAGGGTCCGGTTGCGCTGCGGCTGCGAACGGCCGCCGTGCAGCCCCGAGGCCCGTACGCCGCTCGCCAGCAGCCGCTTGACCAGCCGGTCCACGGAGCGCTTGGTGTCCAGGAAGAGCAGGACCCGGCCGTCCCGCGCGGCGATCCGCGTGGTGACTTCCTTCTTGTCCGTCTCGTCCAGGACGTACAGCACGTGGTGCTCCATCGTGGTGACCGCGCCCTGGGACGGGTCGACGGAGTGCACGACGGGGTCGGTGAGGTACTGCCGTACGAGCCGGTCGATGTTCTTGTCCAGCGTCGCCGAGAACAGCATCCGCTGCCCGTCCGGCTCGACCTGCTTGAGCAGCGCCGTGACCTGGGGCATGAAGCCCATGTCGGCCATCTGGTCGGCCTCGTCGAGCACGGTGATCGAGACCTGGTCGAGCCGGCAGTCACCGCGCTCGATGAGGTCGATCAGCCGCCCGGGCGTGGCCACGAGCACCTCGGCGCCACGCCGCAGCGCGCCCGCCTGTTTGCCGATGGAGAGCCCGCCGACCACCGTGGTCAGCTTCAGGTTGACGGCGGTCGCGTACGGGGTGAGCGCGTCGGTGACCTGCTGCGCCAGCTCGCGGGTGGGCACCAGCACGAGGGCGAGCGGCGCGCGCGGCTCGGCCCGGCGGCCGGCCGTACGGGCCAGCAGCGCCAGCCCGAAGGCGAGCGTCTTGCCGGAACCGGTCCGTCCGCGGCCGAGGATGTCCCGGCCCGCGAGGGAGTTCGGCAGGGTCGCGCCCTGGATCGGGAAGGGTTGGGTGACGCCCTGGGCGGTGAGGGTTTTCAGCAGCCCTGCGGGCATGTCCAGCTCGTCGAACGCCTCGACGGCGGGCAGTGCGGGGGTGAGGGTCTCCGGCAGCGTGAATTCCTGCGGCCGGGGGGCGGGGCGACGGGCGGGTGCCTTCGCGGCGCCTCCCCTGGCGCGGGAGTTCACCGGGCGCTTACCGGCAGGTCTGGGTGCACGTGCCGGGCGTTCGGATCGAGTCATTCGGTACTAGCCTTCCTGGGCCTGAGGACGGCCGGGGCCTTGGACAGCGCGAGCCGGGGCCCGCACCGTGCAGGTGCGAGCCCCGGCTGCGAGGTACAACGTCCGGGAAATCAGGCCGGGACGATGTTCTCCGCCTGCGGGCCCTTCTGGCCCTGCGTGACGTCGAACGAGACCTTCTGGCCCTCCTGGAGCTCACGGAAGCCCGAGGTGGCGATGTTCGAGTAGTGGGCGAAGACGTCGGCGCCGCCGCCGTCCTGCTCGATGAAGCCGAAGCCCTTTTCCGAGTTGAACCACTTCACGGTGCCAGTAGCCATGTCATTCTCCTAAAACAGGTGCAGAGCCGGAAATCCGCACTTCACGGATTCCTCGTCGCCGCATTGAGCCCCATCCGGAGAAGCCGGCGAAAACAATAATGCGCCTGAGGAACATTCCCGTCAGGCGCACATAAAGTTCATGGGTACCAAAACTGCAACGCGGTCAGCCTAGCACGCTCCGTCGCCGGCCACGGAGTGGTACTCCCCACATGATCGCGCCCTTGCCTCAATCGCCTTCACGGGACTCCGTACGCCCCTCCGCCCGAACCTCTCCGTACGGCTCCTCGCGGACCGGTTCGTCCCCGGAGCCCCGCCGCAGGGTGCGCATCGGGCCGCCCGGCCGCCAGACCCGAAGCACCAGGTCAGTCCCGTCGACGGAGGTCGCCACGACCTCTTCGGGCTCGGCCCGGAAGAGCAGGAACGGCTCCGGCGGAGACAGCCCGGCGGCAAAGCGCGCCCGTACCTCGCCGTCCAGCACCTCCACCGCGCGCCCGCCGATCCTCACGTCACCGTCCCCCATTCGGTCATCTGTTCCCGGATTCGCGTGCAGGGCAAATCGGGGATCGCGGGCCAGGTCCTGCGCCTTGCGTGAATGGGGCATCATCCCGAGCCACAACTCCCCCCAACGGAAGGTGACTTCGAGCCCGGTGAGGCGCGGGGAGCCGTCCTTTCTGAGGGTGGCGAGCACATGGTGGCGGTACGTCTCGAATCGCCGCTGAACGGTCCCGGCGAAGCGCGGCTCCGCCGAGACGAAATCGGCCCAGGTGAATGTCATGCCTACAGCCAACCCCGCATACCCGACACCTTGTGTCGCCTTTTCGCCTCGCGATGGCACGGCGGTCAGGAGCAGGGGGTGTTGCCTCCGGGGCGGGTGACACCGGGGCGGGTGTTCAGCGACCACGCAGAGGTGCACTTCGGGCACTGGAGGTGGAGGACCGGCCCGTCGTTGGCGATCAGATAGCGCCAGTGCTCACCGCAGTTGCGCCGGTCGGCGCAGGTCGCGCAGTGGCGGGCATCGTCGCAGACCGGGCAGGCCACCCAGGCCCGGCGGGCCGGGTCCGCCTGCGGGTCAATGGGCAGCCGCATGGCCCGGGTCCTCCCCTGGCAGGACGCCGGCCGCCACCAGCATGTCGTACGTGCGCTGCTGCTCGGCGTCCAGGCCCGAGTAGAGGAGGGCGTACGCTTCGTCCTCGCCCCGGAGAGCGGCCACCGGGTCCCAGTCGGGGCCGAGCGCGGCCACGACCTCGGCCCGTCGCCGGGCCTCCTCGAAGGTCAGGTCGATCGTGAAGGGTATGAGGCCGGGATTCTTGTCCTGGTTCATGGCGAGACTTCCGATGTGCTGACAGAACCCCACCATCTCTACCAGGCGCCCCGGCGACAGGGAAGGGTGGCCTAAGTCTCCCTGGGGGCGGAGCCGGGGAACACCGCTCCCGGCCCGTCGACGGGGCGCCCCCGGATCGGCCGACAGGCGTGGGCCGTTGCCGCCGCCGCGCACCGCACAGCCGTACGGCCCGTTTCGCGGAACCGTGACGCACTTCACGGGTCTGCGGTGAGGCCGGGTTTCAGGTTGTGCAGGGTCAGGGGCTCGCCGGGGAGGCTGGAGCGCGACGGGGTACGCAGGGAGTCGAGGAGCAGGGCCATGGCGCGCTCCGAGATCTGCCACGACTCGATGCTCGGCAGGGCGCCCAGCGGCCGCAGCAGCAGGGAGAGCAGCGCGGCGACGTCGCCGGTTCCGACGTCCGGGCGCAGGGTGCCCTCCCGCTGGGCCGCGTGGACCACCTCGTCCAGGAGCCCGAGCAGCTCACGCTGGAACCGGGTGACCTCCGGGTCCACCAGGGCGGCGTGGGACGCCGACGCGGAGAGGATCGTGAGGTGCACGCTCACCTGGAGCTCCCGTGACGTACGGACCACTCTCACCAGGGCGTTCCAGGCGCTCCGCTCCTCGGCGACCGCCGCCTGGGCCTCCGCGAGGACCTTCGCGAAGCTGTCGTGCGCGACGGCCAGGATGAGCGACGTCCGGTCGGGGAAGCGCCGGTAGAGCGTGCCGGTGCCGACCCCGGCCTGCCGGGCGATCTCCTCCATCGGCACGTCGGGCCCCTGGGCGCCGAACACCCGCTTGGCCGCCGCGAGGATCTGGTCGCGGTTGCGCCGGGCGTCGGCCCGGAGGGGCCTTGCGGCGTCTTCCGCCATGGCACCGCCTTTCCATAAGGGCACCGTAAGCGATGGCCGATTCTGCCACCCCTCATCTGGACGAAAAACCTCCACTTAGTTACTGTCGAAGGTGTGCACGAGTGATCCGCTTTTGGCCTGTAAGCCTGAAATGGAGCGATCCGATGAGCAACACTCCCGATGTCGATGACCGGCCCGGCGTAACCGGCCGGTCCGATCAGCACGATCGGACCGACATGACGCTGCCCATCCCCCGCGCCTGCCCCTACGCCCCGCCCGGCGAGTACGAGCGGCTGCGCGAGGAGGCCCCAATCGCGCGGGTCACACTGCCCACCGGTGCCACCGCGTGGGCGGTCAGCCGGCACGAGGACATCCGTACGCTTCTCGCCGATCCCCGGTTCAGCTCGGACCGGGGCGCGCCCGGATTCCCCGCCCTCAGCGAGGGCGCGCAGGCGCTCGCCGCCAAGGCGCTGCCCACGATGATCAGCATGGATCCGCCGGAGCACGGCCCGGCGCGGCGCAGCGTGCTCGGTGAGTTCACCGTGCGGCGGATGCGGGCGCTCCAGCCCCGGATCCAGCAGATCGTGGACGAGTGTCTGGACGCCATGCTCGCCGGGCCCCGTCCCGCGGACCTGGTGACGGCGCTGTCCCTGCCCGTGCCCTCGCTGGTCATCTGCGAGCAGCTGGGGGTCCCGTACGCGGACCACGACTTCTTCCAGCGGCATTCGTCCCAGCTGATCAGCCGCACCGCGGCGGTCCACAAGAAGGTCCACGCGCGGGACGAGTTGCACGCGTATCTGGAGAGCCTGATCGCGGACAAGGAGCGGGAGCCGACCGACGATCTGCTCGGGCGGCAGATCCTGAAGCACCGCGAGGCCGGCACGTACGACCGTGAGGACCTGATCGGCCTGGCGTTCCTGCTGCTCATCGCGGGCCACGAGACCACCGCGAACATGATCTCGCTGGGCACCATGGCGCTGCTGGAGCACCCGGACGAGCTGGCGGCGCTCCGCGCGGACCCGGCGCGGACCCCTGCGGCCGTCGAGGAACTGCTGCGCTCCTTCACCATCGCCGACGCCGCGGTCTCGCGGGTGGCCGCGGCGGACGTGGAGCTCGGCGGGGTGCTCATCCGGGAGGGCGAAGGGGTACTCGTCCTCAGCAACGCGGGCAACCACGATCCGGCGGTCTACCCGCGCCCGGACGAGCTGGACATCGAGCGCGGCGCCCGTAACCACCTCGCCTTCGGGTTCGGCGCGCACCAGTGCCTGGGGCAGAACCTGGCCAGAATGGAGCTGCAGATCGTCTTCGACACCCTGTTCCGGCGGGTCCCGGGGCTGAAGCTCGCGGCGCCCGTCGAGAAGCTGGCGTTCAAGGACGACAGCACCGTCTACGGCATATACGAACTGCCGGTCAGTTGGTGAGAAGGGAGAACCCATGAGCACCGAACTGCGGATCGTCGCGGACCGCGCGCGTTGCGTGGGCGCCGGTCAGTGCGTCCTCACGGCGCCTGAGCTGTTCGACCAGAGCGACGACGACGGCACGGTCGTCGTCCTGGTCGACGAGGTCGGGGAGGACGACCTCGACAAGGTGCGGGAGGCCGTGCACCTCTGCCCGAGCGGGGCGCTCGCGCTGGAGGCGCGCGAGGCCGGCCCGCTCAGCGCGACCGGAGGGGCGGCGGGACGGTCCGGAGCGTGACGAGTGCCGTGCGCCCCTCGCCGCGAAGGGTCACCGGTCCGGAGGAGGGCGTCAGGATCACCGCGTCGTAGCGGTCGAGCGGGGTGCCGCCCTGGACCACCGAGGTCTCCGGCACCACCGGTGTCTCCAGGACCATCGGTGTCTCCAGGGCCACGGCCACCACCGTCCCACCGCCCGCCACGGGTACGGGGACGGGGAGGGTGCCCCGTACGACGGCGACCTCCGCGGACGTACGGTCCCTGCGGTACATGACGTTGAAGTTGACGACCGGCCCGGACAGGAGGAGGCACTCGGTCGGCCGGTCCCCCGGGAAGGACGCCGGGACATAAGCCTCGTCGACCAGCCGGCGCCGTCCGCCGACCGTGAGGTCCATGCCCGCGCCCTCGACCATGGTCAGGATCCGGTCGACGCCGGGGAAGGCGGAGAACGGACCGTTAGCCGCGACATCCGCGAGGCTGATCCGCCAGTCGAACCCGGCCGTACCCGCGTCCTCGGGCCGGCAGGCGATCTCGCGGGTGACGCCGCCGCCGTTGCGCCACGGTACGGCGGCACGGCTCCCGGCGCGCAGGACACGGAGCGTCACGGGACGATGCCCTGCGCCCGCGCGGCCGCCAGCCAGTGCGGGAACTCGCCGGTCAGCCGGTCGTACAGCTCGCTGTCCGGGAGTTCGCGCGGGTCCTGGCCCGCGTGGAAGAAGCCCGCGTTGTCGACGGCGCGTTTCTCCGGTACCGGGAGTTCGTCGAGCTTGCGGAGGAAGTCGAACTGGCGGCTGTCCGGGTCGCCGAAGCCGATGAACTGCCAGAACAGCGGCAGCTTGGCGGCCTTGCAGAGGTAGCGCTCGGCCGCCGGTCTGCTGATCGGGCCGCCGTCCGTCTGGAAGACGACGAGGGCGGGGGCGGTCGAGCCGCTGTCGAGGTAGTGGTCGATCACGGCGTCCATCGCCAGGTGGTAGCTGGTCTTCCCCATGTGCCCCAGGGAGGCGATGATCTTGGCGATACGGTCCTCGTGACCGGCGAGGGAGATCTCCGTCCGCGCGTCGATGTCGGTGGAGAAGACGACGACGGGGACGATGCCGTCGTCGTCCAGGTTCGCGGAGAGACCGAGGACGCGGTCCGCGAGGGCCTGGACGGTGCCGTCCCGGTAGTACTCCCGCATCGAGCCCGAGTAGTCGAGGACGAGGTAGACGGCCGCGCGCTCCCCGCTCAGCCCGTTCTTCTCCAGCGACACCTTCGCGCTCCGGTAGAGGCTGACCAGCGCGGGGGCCGTCTCCTCCACCTTGCGCAGGCTGATGGCCGGGCCGGACGGGGCGGAACCAGGGGCGGTGACCATGCGCGGTCCTCTTCGGTCGAGGGGGCTGAATTCCCCTGATTCTCCCACTGGTTCGGACGCACCGGTCCCGGACGCACGCCACGGCGCCTGCCATGGGTCCGGTCGGGGACTGGGGCAGGCGCCGCGTCTTGCGGGAGGGCCCGGGAGACGCTCCCCGGGCCGACACCGCCCGTACGCCGTTGTACGGGAGTCTCTTGGGTGGTGCGGTGGTGCGGTGGTGCGTGTGGTGCGGTACTCGCGGATCAGGCCATCAGCGCGCGGTCCGTCGGGCGGATCGGGGCCGGCAGGTCGCTGGCCCCGGTGAGGTGGCGGTCCACACCCGCCGCCGCCGAGCGGCCCTCCGCGATCGCCCACACGATCAGGGACTGGCCACGGCCCGCGTCACCCGCGACATACACGCCGGGCACGTTGGTCGCGAAGTCCGCGTCCCGCGCGATGTTGCCGCGCTGGTCGAGGTCGAGACCGAACTGCTCGACCAGGCCGTTCTCCTGGTCGGTGCCGGTGAAGCCCATCGCCAGTGTGACGAGCTGGGCGGGGAGGACCCGCTCGGTGCCCGCCTTCTGGTTCAGCTTGCCGTCCTTGAACTCCACCTCGATCAGGTGCAGGGACTGGACGTTGCCGTCCTCGTCGCCCTCGAAGTGGGTGGTGGAGACGGAGTAGATCCGCTCGCCGCCCTCCTCGTGCGCGGAGGTGACCTTGTAGAGCATGGGGAAGGTCGGCCACGGCTGGTGCGCGGCGCGCTCGGCGCCGGGCTTCGGCATGATCTCCAGCTGGGTGACCGAGGCGGCGCCCTGGCGGTGCGCCGTACCCACGCAGTCCGCGCCGGTGTCGCCGCCGCCGATGACGACCACGTGCTTGCCCTCGGCGGTGATCGGGGAGACCGTCAGGTCGCCCTCCTGCACCTTGTTGGAGAGGGGCAGGTACTCCATCGCGAAGTGGATGCCCTTGAGCTCGCGGCCCGGGACGGGCAGGTCGCGCGAGATGGTGGCGCCCGCGGCGATGACAACGGCGTCGTACCGCTTGCGCAGCGTCTGCGCGGTGATGTCCCGGCCGATCTCGGTCTCGGTACGGAACTTGGTGCCCTCCGCGCGCATCTGCTCGATACGGCGGTTGATGTGCGACTTCTCCATCTTGAACTCGGGGATGCCGTAGCGCAGCAGCCCGCCGATACGGTCGGCCCGCTCGTACACCACGACCGTGTGACCGGCCCGGGTGAGCTGCTGGGCGGCCGCGAGGCCGGCCGGGCCCGAGCCGATGACGGCGACGGTCTTGCCGGAGAGGCGCTCGGGCGGCTGCGGGGTGACGTCGCCGCTGTCCCACGCCTTGTCGATGATGGAGACTTCGACGTTCTTGATGGTGACGGCGGGCTGGTTGATCGCGAGGACACAGGCGGACTCGCAGGGCGCCGGGCAGAGCCGTCCGGTGAACTCCGGGAAGTTGTTGGTGGCGTGCAGGCGCTCGCTCGCCGCCGTCCAGTCCTCGCGGTAGGCGT
The DNA here is from genome assembly GCF_042752355.1 of Streptomyces sp. NPDC059255. Lineage (NCBI taxonomy): Bacteria > Bacillati > Actinomycetota > Actinomycetes > Kitasatosporales > Streptomycetaceae > Streptomyces > Streptomyces sp. NPDC059255. The sequence goes on along the minus strand of NZ_JBHYZP010000007.1, from coordinate 13,670 downwards.
AGTCGTTCCACTCGGGGATCAGGTTTCCGAGCGGACAGCCGTTGTGACAGAACGGGATGCCGCAGTCCATGCAGCGCCCGGCCTGCTTGCTGATGATGGGGAGCAGCGAGCCCGGAACGTAGACCTCGTTCCAGTCCTTGACGCGCTCCTCGACGGGGCGGGACGTGGCGACTTCGCGCCCGGTGGTGAGAAAGCCCTTCGGGTCAGCCATTGGTCGCCGCCTCCATCATCTTCTCGGTGGTCTCGGTCTCGGAGAGACCTGCCAGCTCGGCGGCGTCCTTGGCGGCGAGCACTGCCTTGTAAGTGGTCGGGATGATCTTGCTGAAGCGGTCCACCGCGGTGTCCCACTCGGCCAGCAGCTTCCCGGCGACGGTGGAGCCCGTCTCCTCCTGGTGGCGGCGCACCACGTCGTGCAGCCACTGCTTGTCGGTGTCGTCGAGGGGTTCGACGGCCGACAGGTTCCCGGCGTTGACGTTGTCCGGGTCGAGGTCGACGACGTACGCGACGCCGCCGGACATGCCGGCCGCGAAGTTGCGTCCGGTCTCGCCGAGGACGACGGCGTGGCCGCCGGTCATGTACTCGCAGCCGTGGTCGCCGACACCCTCGGAGACGACCGTGGCGCCGGAGTTGCGGACGCAGAAGCGTTCGCCGGTGCGGCCGCGCAGGAACAGCTCGCCGCCGGTGGCGCCGTAGCCGATGGTGTTGCCGGCGATGGTGGAGTACTCGGCCAGGTGTTCGGCGCCGCGGTCGGGGCGTACGACGACCCGGCCGCCGGAGAGGCCCTTGCCGACGTAGTCGTTGGCGTCGCCCTCCAGGCGCAGGGTGACACCGCTCGGCAGGAAGGCGCCGAAGGACTGGCCCGCGGAGCCGGTGAAGGTGATGTCGATGGTGTCGTCGGGCAGGCCGGCGCCACCGAACTTCTTGGTCACCTGGTGGCCGAGCATGGTGCCCACGGTCCGGTTGATGTTCCGGATGGCGACCTGTGCCCGTACGGGCTGGGCGGCTTCGGCGCTGTCCGCGTTGAGGGCGTCGGCGGCGAGCCTGATCAGCTCGTTGTCGAGGGCCTTCTCCAGGCCGTGGTCCTGCGCGACGACCTGGTGGCGCGGGGCGTTCTCGGGCAGCTCCGGTACGTGGAAGAGCGGCGCGAGGTCGAGACCCTGGGCCTTCCAGTGGTCGACGGCGCGCTCGGTGTTGAGGAGCTCGGCGTGGCCCACGGCCTCTTCGAGGGTGCGGAAGCCCAGCTCGGCGAGGAGTTCGCGGACTTCTTCGGCGATGAACTGGAAGAAGTTGACGATGTACTCGGCCTTGCCGGAGAAGCGCTCGCGCAGCACCGGGTTCTGGGTGGCGATGCCGACCGGGCAGGTGTCCAGGTGGCAGACGCGCATCATGACGCAGCCGGAGACGACGAGCGGCGCGGTCGCGAAACCGTACTCCTCGGCGCCGAGGAGCGCGGCGATGACGACGTCACGACCCGTCTTGAGCTGGCCGTCGGTCTGCACGACGATACGGTCGCGCAGGCCGTTGAGCAGCAGCGTCTGCTGGGTCTCGGCGAGGCCCAGCTCCCAGGGGCCGCCCGCGTGCTTGAGCGAGGTGAGCGGGGAGGCGCCCGTGCCGCCGTCGTGTCCGGAGATCAGCACGACGTCGGCGTGTGCCTTGGAGACCCCGGCGGCGACGGTGCCGACGCCGACCTCGGAGACCAGCTTCACGTGGATGCGGGCCCCCGGGCTGGCGTTCTTCAGGTCGTGGATGAGCTGGGCGAGGTCCTCGATGGAGTAGATGTCGTGGTGCGGCGGCGGGGAGATCAGGCCGACTCCGGGGGTGGAGTGCCGGGTCCTGGCCACCCACGGGTAGACCTTGTGTCCCGGCAGCTGGCCGCCCTCGCCGGGCTTGGCGCCCTGGGCCATCTTGATCTGGATGTCGTCGGCGTTGACGAGGTACTCGCTGGTGACGCCGAAGCGCCCGGAGGCGACCTGCTTGATGGAGGAGCGGCGGGCCGGGTCGTACAGCCGCTCCGCGTCCTCGCCGCCCTCGCCGGTGTTGGACTTGGCGCCGAGCTGGTTCATGGCGATGGCCAGCGTCTCGTGCGCCTCCTGGGAGATGGAGCCGTACGACATGGCGCCGGTGGAGAAGCGCTTGACGATCTCGGAGGCGGGCTCGACCTCGTCCAGCGGTACGGGCGTACGGCCGGCGGCGAAGTTGAAGAGGCCGCGCAGCGTCATCAGCCGCTCGGACTGCTCGTTCACCCGGTCGGTGTACTGCTTGAAGACGTCGTAGCGGCGCGAGCGCGTGGCGTGCTGGAGGCGGAAGACCGTCTCCGGGTCGAACAGGTGCGGCTCGCCCTCGCGGCGCCACTGGTACTCGCCGCCGATCTCCAGCTTGCGATGGCTCGCGGAGATCCCGGAGGCGGGGTAGCCCTTGGCGTGCCGGGCGGCGACCTCCTGGGCGACGACGTCGAGACCGGCGCCGCCGATCTTGGTGGCGGTGCCGTTGAAGTACTTGTCGACGAACGCCTGGTCCAGGCCGACGGCCTCGAAGACCTGCGCGCCGCGGTAGGAGGCGACGGTGGAGATGCCCATCTTGGACATCACCTTGAGGACGCCCTTGCCGAGCGCGTAGATCAGGTTGCGGATCGCCTGCTCGGGCGCCAGGCCCTCGATGAACGTACCGGCGCGGACCAGGTCCTCGACGGACTCCATGGCGAGATACGGGTTGACGGCGGCGGCGCCGAAGCCGATGAGCAGCGCGACGTGGTGCACCTCGCGGACGTCCCCGGCCTCGACCAGCAGCCCCACCTGGGTGCGCTGCTTGGTACGGATGAGGTGGTGGTGGACGGCGGCGGTGAGCAGCAGCGAGGGGATCGGCGCGTGCTCGGCGTCGGAGTGCCGGTCGGAGAGCACGATGATCCGGGCGCCGCTGTCGATGGCGGCGTCGGTCTCGGCGCAGATCTCCTCGATCCGGGCGGCGAGGGCGTCACCGCCGCCGCTCACCCGGTAGAGACCGGAGAGCGTGGCGGCCTTCATGCCCGGCATGTCGCCGTCGGCGTTTATGTGGACGAGCTTGGCCAGCTCGTCGTTGTCGATCACCGGGAAGGGCAGGGTGACGCTGCGGCAGGACGCGGCGGTCGGCTCCAGCAGGTTGCCCTGGGGGCCGAGCGAGGAGCGCAGCGAGGTGACCAGTTCCTCGCGGATGGCGTCCAGCGGCGGGTTGGTGACCTGCGCGAAGAGCTGGGTGAAGTAGTCGAAGAGCAGCCGGGGCCGGGCGGAGAGCGCGGCGATCGGCGAGTCCGTGCCCATGGAGCCGATGGGCTCGGCGCCCGCGCGGGCCATCGGCGCGAGCAGGACGCGCAGCTCCTCCTCGGTGTAGCCGAAGGTCTGCTGGCGGCGCGTGACCGAGGCGTGGGTGTGCACGATGTGCTCGCGCTCGGGGAGGTCGGACAGCTCGATCTCGCCGGTCTCCAGCCACTCCTTGTAGGGCTGCTCGGCGGCGAGGGACTCCTTGATCTCGTCGTCCTCGATGATGCGGTGCTCGGCGGTGTCGACGAGGAACATCCGGCCGGGCTGGAGGCGGCCCTTGCGGACGACCTTCGCCGGGTCGATGTCGAGGACGCCGACCTCGGAGGAGAGGACGACGAGTCCGTCGTCGGTCACCCAGTAGCGCCCGGGGCGCAGCCCGTTGCGGTCGAGGACCGCGCCGACCTGGGTGCCGTCGGTGAAGGTGACGCAGGCGGGGCCGTCCCACGGCTCCATCATCGTGGCGTGGAACTGGTAGAAGGCGCGCCGGTCGGCGTCCATCGAGTCGTGGTTCTCCCACGCCTCGGGGACCATCATCAGCACGGAGTGCGGCAGCGACCGGCCGCCGAGGTGGATCAGCTCCAGGACCTCGTCGAAGGAGGCGGAGTCGGAGGCGTCCGGCGTACAGACGGGGAAGATCCGCTCCAGCTTCTCCGTACGGTCCGCGCCGAAGAGGCCGGAGGCGAGCTGGGACTCACGGGCGCGCATCCAGTTGCGGTTGCCCTTGACCGTGTTGATCTCGCCGTTGTGCGCGACGAAGCGGTACGGGTGGGCGAGCGGCCAGCTCGGGAAGGTGTTGGTGGAGAACCGCGAGTGGACCAGCGCGATGGCGGTCGCGAACCGGCGGTCCGACAGGTCGGGGAAGAACGGTTCGAGCTGGCCGGTGGTGAGCATGCCCTTGTAGACGACGGTCCGGGCGGAGAGGGAGGGGAAGTAGACCCCCGCCTCGCGCTCGGCGCGCTTGCGCAGCACGAACGCCTTGCGGTCCAGGGCGATGCCGCTGCTCGTGCCGTCCGAGACGAAGAGCTGGCGGAAGGCGGGCATCGTCGCGCGGGCGGACGCGCCGAGCAGCTCGGGGGCGACGGGGACCTCGCGCCAGCCGAGGACGGTCAGGCCCTCTTCGGCGGCGATCGTCCCGATGCGCGAGACGGCGTCCGTGGCGTCGTCGGCGGGCAGGAAGCCGATGCCGACGGCGTACGAGCCGGCCACGGGCAGCTCGAAGCCGGCGACCTCGCGGAGGAAGGCGTCCGGCACCTGGAGGAGGATGCCGGCGCCGTCGCCGGAGTCGGGCTCGGAGCCGGTGGCGCCGCGGTGTTCGAGATTGCGCAGTACGGTCAGCGCCTGCTCCACCAGCTCATGGCTGGCAACACCGGTGAGGGTGGCCACAAAGCCGACGCCGCAGGCGTCGTGCTCGTTACGGGGGTCGTACATCCCTTGCGGGGCGGGGCGACCGTCCATGGGCGACCAGGCGTCGGAACGCATCGGCTCTCCCGTCGTCGTGTGTATCGGCTTGGCATATGCATTTACCGAGGGACGACGCTGGCCCTCCAAGAAATTTCGTGCAGGTTACATGATGGAAAGCTTCTCGGGAAGCGGATAGCGCGTTCCAGCATGTGGACACCGCTCGTAACGGTGGATGCGGGGGCGCGTACGGACAGATCGTCGTCCGGACGGCTGAGGCGGAGCCGGCTTCATTGCCTGCGGCGCTTACGCCTCATGCCCGGTGATGAACGACTCGAAACCGCCGGGTTACGGCTACATATGTGGCGCCAGGCATAGTGTCGCATCCACCAGGCCGGAACGCTCAGGGACGTAGGTCACAGGAAGGATCATTTTACCTGCCGGACGGCGCGCGTCGAGGGAAACATTTCGGCCGCGCGATGTGCCGGGCGGATGTACGGAGGGTTTCCGGGCCGTGGCTTCCCGGCGGGGCCGGGGCAGGAGGGTCCAGGAGGGGTTACAGCGCGGCGCCGAACAGCGCTCCGAGCCCGTACGTGAGCGCCGCGGCCGTACCGCCGAGGACGAGCTGCCGCAGCCCGCTGTACCACCAGCTCCGCGCGGTCACCCGGGCCACCAGCGCACCGCAGGCGAAGAGCCCGACGAGGGCGAGCAGCACCGCGGGCCAGAGCACGGTGGCGCCGAGCAGGTAGGGCAGGACCGGCAGCAGCGCGCCCAGCGCGAAGGAGCCGAACGACGACACGGCGGCGACCAGCGGCGACGGCAGGTCGTCCGGGTCGATGCCCAGTTCCTCGCGGGCGTGGATCTCCAGTGCCTGCTCGGGGTCGTGCGAGAGCTGCTCGGCCACCTCGCGGGCCAGCTCGGGCTGCACACCCCGGGAGACGTAGAGCGCGGCCAGCTCGGCCATCTCGTCCGCCGGGTGCTTGCGCAACTCCCGCCGCTCGACGTCGAGTTCGGCCTGGACCAGCTCCCGCTGGGAGGCCACGGAGGTGTACTCGCCCGCGGCCATGGAGAAGGCGCCCGCGGCGAGCCCCGCCAGCCCGGTGATCACGATCGTCTGCTGCGAGACGGCGCCGCCGGCGACCCCGGTCATCAGTGCCAGGTTGGAGACCAGCCCGTCCATCGCGCCGAACACCGCGGGGCGCAGCCAGCCGCCGTTCACATCGCGGTGCGTGTGATTGTCGCGGTGGGCCTCGTGGAGTGTGGCCTCGGTTTCGATGATGGACATGGTTCTCCCCTTCACGGGGGCGGTTCCGGGTCCGTCCGCGGACCGGTCCACACCCCCCAACGCTTCGAAAATACGCACGAAAAATCGCTCCCGCCAGCAAGGAAGGCCGTACTTACCAGGCCTCGGGAGGGGGTGGGGGAGGGTCGGGAGAGGGGGCGGGGAGGGGCACGGAGCCCGTGGTGGGGCCGCCGGGTGCCAGCCGGGTGACACGGGGGTTCCACGGGACTTGTCCGGTGTTCCGCGTGGCAGGGATGCCGGAAAGAAGGCGCGAGATGCACACCACGCGGTGTTCGGTGGGTGCGGTGTTCGCGCCGCGCAGGTAAGGGGTCACACGATGGGGCAGACCGTATGCGACCCCGCCGCCGGGATCGCGGTGGTACGTGACCGGGCGCGCGGCGCGCTGCTGGGGCTGGCCGTCGGGGACGCGCTCGGCGCGCCCGCCGAGAACCTGCGGCCCTCCGAGATCCGGCACCGCTGGGGCCGGATCGAGGGCTTCGTGTCCGACAGCCCGGCCGGTACGGACGACACCGAGTACGCCATCTTCTCCGGGCTGCTGCTCGCCCGGCACGGCTCCGCGCTGACCGTCGCCCATGTCGAGAAGGCGTGGCACCACTGGCTCGCGGACCACGACGAGGGCCCGTTCCGCGGCGCCGGTTTCAGCGAGCGCGGCACCCTGGAGAACCTCAGGCGCGGGCTCGCCGCGCCGATCACCGCCCAGCACCGGCACGCGTGGAGCGACGGGCTCGCGATGCGCGCCGCACCCTTCGGGGTCTTCGCGGCGGGCCGCCCCGAGGAGGCGGCGCGGCTGGTCGCCGTCGACGGCCGGGTCAGCCACGACGGCGAGGGCATCTACGGCGGCCGGGCGGTCGCGGCGGGGGTGGCCGCCGCGATGACGGGCGCCGGCCCGGCCTCGGTGATCGCGGCGGCGCTCTCCGTGGTCCCCATGGACTCCTGGACGGCCCGCACCCTGCGCCGCGGCGTCGTCGCCGCGCAGCGCGCCTACCCGGACACACTCACGAGGGAGCGCGCGGTCCGTTCGGCGGTGGTCATCGGCGGCTACCCCTGGACCGACCTGGCCCCGGAGGCGGTCGGCCTGGCCTTCGGCGCGTTCGCGGCGGCGCGCGGTGACTTCCGTACATCGGTGCTCACCGCCGTCAACATGGGCCGCGACGCGGACACCACGGCCGCGGTCGCGGGCGCGCTGGCGGGGGCACTGTCAGGGGCGCGGGCGATCCCCCCGGAATGGGCCTCGGCCATCGGTCCCGTACGGGGCAGCTGCCTGCCCTCGATGCGCGGCTACCACGTCCTGGACATCGCGGACCTGCTCACTCCGTACGACGACGAAGAGGCGGCCTCATGACAACAGGACGGCACGGGGACAGCGCCGGGCGCGCCACGGGCGGAGGTGTGGCCGGGCTCCGTCCCCGCGCCGACGCCCCGCCCGCCGTGCGCCGTGTTCCCGTACGGCGGATCGAGGGCCTGCTCCTCGGGCTCGCCGCCGGGGACGCCGCCGGGTGGCCCGCCGCGCGGCACCGGGCGGCCCGGATGCCCGAGTGGACCCGGCGGCTCACGCGCGAGCTGGACACCTTCGCCGAGCAGAACGCGACCACCACGCTCCCCGTTCCCATCGCCCTCAACCAGCCGCCCGAACCGCTCCGGCTCGGCCCTTCCGACGACGCCGAGTGGGCCGCCTTCGCCGCCGAGTGCGTGCTCGCCGCAGCCGGCCCGCGCTTCGACGGGAGCACCCCGGCGCGCCGGATGCGTATCGCCGTCGACCTCGCCTGGAACTCCCTGGCCGGTGAGATCGCCGCCGCGGCGGCGCGCGCGCCCGAGGTCGAGTCGGCCGTGCCGCCCCTGCGGGCCCGGATCTCGGTACGCGCGGGCCTCGGCAATCTCGCCACCGGCCTGCGCCCGCCCGCCACCGGCCACGACAACCCGCACTACTTCGACGACGCGGCCTGTGTCCGCGCCGCCGTCCTCGCCACCGTCCACCCCGGCGACCCGTCCGGCGCCGCCGCACTCGCGGAGTTCGACGCCCGCTACACCCAGGACGGCGACGGGGTGCACGGCGCCCGCGCCACGGCCGCGGCGGTCGCCGCCGCGCTCGGCGGCGCGGACCCCGAGGCGGCCGTGGACGCCGCGCTCGACCAGCTTCCCGGCGCCACGGAGATCGGCCGCAACGCCCGCCACGCCGTCAAGCTGGCCCGGGACTTCGCCGAGGAACCGGCCGGCGCCTTCGCCCTCGTACCGCTGCTGGAGCATCAGATCGTCGACCACGTCTACAGCTACGGCATCGCCGCGGCCGAGACCGTGCCCGTCGCCCTCGCCCTGACCCTCGCCGCCCGTGGCGAAGTCAGCGGCGCGGTGCCCGCCGCCGCCTGCCTCTCCCGGGTCGCGGACTCCGCCCCCGCCCTGGCCGGCGCGCTGAGCGGCGCGCTCGGGGGCGCGGACACCGTGCCCGTCGCCTGGCTGGACGCCTGCCGCACGCTCGCGGGGTGCGCGCTGCCGCGGTTCGCCGGTACGGATCTGGTGGAACTCGCCGGGCTCCTCGCAGCCACGGAACTGACCGCTTCGGGTGGACAATTCCGACATGACGACGCTGAGCCCTCCCCCGACGCCCGGCACTCCCCCACCGCCCGTCACCTCTGAATCTCCCGTCACACCTCCCGTCACGCCCTCCACCTCGCCATCCGACCCATCCGGGCCCGCGACCACGACCACGACCACGACGACCCTCGCCGACCGGATCGCCGGCGCGCTGACCGGCGCGGCCGTCGGCGACGCGCTCGGCGGGCCGGTCGAGGGGTACTCCCCCGAGCAGATCGTGGAACGGCACGGCGGCCGGGTGACCGGCATCGTCGGCCCCTGGTACGAGGACTGGCGCACCGCGCGCCCGCTCGCCCCGTACCACAAGGGCGACGGTCACATCACCGACGACACCCTGATGACCCACGCCCTGATCCGGGTGTACGCGCGCGTCCGCGACCACCTCGACGCGTACGCGGTCGCCGAGCACCTCGTCCCCGACCTGATCTCCACGCCCCGCTGGATCCCCGAGCTGGAGGCCGAGGCGCTGCCCCTGCAGCGGCTCTTCCTCGCCGAGAAGTGGCTGGTCACCCGGGTGCACTACGGGCACGTCGACCCGCGTGAGGCGGGCACGGGCAACATCGTCAACTGCGGCGCGGCGATGTACATGGCTCCGGTGGGGCTGATCAACGCCGCGCATCCGCAGGCCGCTTACGCCGAGGCGATCGATGTGGCGGGCGCCCACCAGTCCTCGTACGGGCGGGAGGCGGCCGGTGTCTTCGCCGCCGCCGTCGCCGCCGCCTGCGCGCCGGGCGCCACGCCCGCCACGGTGGTGGAGACCTGCCTCGCCGTCGCGAAGGACGGCACACGCGCCGCGATCGAGGCGGTGTGCGAGGTCGCCTCCCGCCACCGCTGCACGGAGTCGGCGCTGCGCGGACTGCGCGAGGCCGTCGCCCCCTTCGACACCGTCGGCCCGCACTACCGCGCCCCCTCCCTGGGCGCCCGCAGACCGTCCCGGCTGCATTCCATCGAGGAACTGCCCATCGCGTTGGGCATGTTGCTGATCGGCGCGAGCGACTACCGCCGTACGGTGCTCGGTTCGGTGAACTACGGCCGCGACTGCGACTCGATCGCCACGATGAGCGGTGCCCTCGCGGGGGCGCTCGGCGGCGCGGCGGCGGTCCCGCCGGAGTGGGCGGACCGGGTGGCCGAGGCGAGCCGTCTCGATCTCCGTTCCCCGGCACGGGAGTTGACGGAGGTGGCGTACGAGGTGTTCGCCCTGGACCGGGAGCGGCGCCGCGCCCATGAGGCGGCCTTCGCGAAACTGACGGAGCGTCGGCTTCAGGACGCGCGGTGAACGGACGTACGGTGACGGGGCACAGGGCACCGGGGCACACGGCACCGGGGCACGCGGCAACAGGCCGTACGGCAACCGGCGATGCGGCGGCGGGGCATGCGGCGGCGGGCCTGCGCCTCACCTGGGTGCAGCCCGAGGATCTCCTCGGCCATGAGCTGCGTCAGGCGGCGGAGGACGGCCGCGACGCCTCGGAGATCGCCGGCCGCTGGCACGCGGCGGGCGGCGCCCCCGCACCGGATCGCGCCGGCGCCTCACCGACGCCGGCCGCCCCCCAACTCCGCGCACTGGCAGAGCGGTTGCTCGACGAGCTGGCCGAGCTGACCCGGCCGCGCGCCGAGGCCGAGCCGACCGGCCTCACCGCGATCCGGGCCACCTGCCCCTCCTGGCCCCCCGGACCTGAGGAAGGGCGCGATCAGCGCGCCCGACCGGCGCTCACACAGCCCGCGTTGCACGCCGCCTGGCTCGGCCGCGCCGCCGGCTGTCTGCTCGGCAAGCCCGTCGAGAAACTCCCCCTCGCCGGCATCCGCGCCCTCGGTCGCGCCACCGGCAACTGGCCGCCGCGCACCTGGTTCACCGGGCGCGGCGTACCTCCGGAGCTGTCGGCCGCGTACCCCTGGAACCGGCGCTCCGCGCCGAACTCGCTCGCCGAGAACATCGACGGGATGCCGGAGGACGACGACCTCAACTACCCGCTCCTCAATCTGCTGCTCCTGCGGCGCCACGGACCGGAGTTCACCACCGCGCAGGTGGCCCGGGTGTGGCTGGAGGAGCTGCCGGCCGGGCGTACCTTCACCGCCGAGCGGATCGCGTACCGCAATCTGCTCGCCGGGATCGAGCCGCCGGACACCGCCCGGCACCGCAACCCGTTCCGGGAGTGGATCGGCGCCGCCATCCGGGCCGACACCCACGGCTGGACCCACCCCGGCGACCCCGCCTCCGCCGCCGCGCAGGCCCACCGGGACGCGACGCTCACCCACACCGCCAACGGTGTGTACGGCGCGATGTTCGTCGCGGCGGTCATCGCCACGGCGGCCAGGAGCGCCGATGTCCACGCGTGCCTGCGGGCCGGGCTCTCCGTCGTACCGCCCCGCTCGCGGCTGGCGGCGGCGGTGCGTCTCGGCATCGAAACCGCCTGTGCCGAGAGGGAGTTCGACGCCGTGGCCGATGTACTGCACGCCGAGCTCGGCCACTACCACTGGGTGCACGCGGTCCCGAACGCCGCGCTGCTCGCCGCCGCGCTGACCCATGCGGACGGCGACTTCAGCGGCTCCATCTGCCGTGCCGTGTCCGGGGGCTGGGACACCGACTCGAACGGCGCGACGGCCGGTTCGGTCGCCGGTCTGCTGGCCGGCCACCCGGCCCGGCTGCCCGACCGCTGGACCGCCCCCCTCAAGAACCGGCTCGCGACCTCCGTCGCCGGGTTCCAGAGCATCGGCTTCGACACCCTCGCGGAGCTGACCCGCGCGGCCATCGGCACCGTCACCCGTACCGAGATCGAGGCCCGATGACGACCGGGACGACCAAGCCGACCAGGACGACCAGGACCGGGAGGGACGAGACGACCGGGACCGGGACGACCGCCGCCGCCACCGCGTCCGGAGGCGCCGGACACCCCCGCCCGCTCGCCCTCGCCGGGATGCGCGTCCTCGATCTCGCGACGCTCTTCGCGGGGCCGCTGGCCGCCACCCTCCTCGGTGACTTCGGCGCCGAGGTGATCAAGGTCGAGCACCCCGGCCGCCCGGACCCCTCGCGCGGGCACGGCCCCGCCAAGGACGGCGTCGGCCTGTGGTGGAAGGTGCTCGGCCGCAACAAGCGGACCATGACCCTCGATCTCTCCACCCGGGCCGGCCGTGAGCTGCTGCTCGGGCTCACCGCGCGGACGGATGTGATCATCGAGAACTTCCGGCCCGGCACCCTGGAGAAGTGGGGCCTCGGCTGGGACGAGCTCTCCCTGGCCAACCCCCGGCTCGTACTGGCCCGGGTGACCGGCTTCGGCCAGTACGGTCCGTACGCGCACCGCCCCGGCTTCGGCACACTCGCCGAGGCGATGAGCGGTTTCGCCGCCGCCACCGGCGAACCGGACGGGCCGCCCACCCTCCCGCCGTTCGGCCTCGCCGACTCGATCGCGGCGCTGGCCACGGCGTACGCGGTGCTGACGGCGCTCGCCGGGCGGGACGCCACGGGCCGGGGCCAGGTGGTCGACCTGGCGATCATCGAGCCGATCCTGGCCGCGCTGGGGCCGCAGCCGCTCTGGTACGACCAGCTCGGCTACGTCCAGCCCCGTACCGGCAACCGCTCCCGCAACAACGCGCCCCGCAACACCTACCGCACCGCCGACGGCTCCTGGCTCGCGGTCTCCACCTCGGCGCAGTCCGTCGCGGAGCGGGTGATGCGGCTGGTCGGCCGCCCGGAGCTGATCGACAAGCCCTGGTTCACGACGGGCGGCGGGCGCGCCGGCCACGCGGACACCCTGGACGACGCGGTCGGCTCCTGGATGGCCCGGCACACCCGCGACGAGGCGCTGGCCGCGTTCGAGCGGGCCGAGGCGGCGATCGCGCCCGTCTACGACATCCGGGACGTGATGGCCGATCCGCAGTACCGGGCGCTCGACACGATCACGGAGGTCGAGGACCCCGAGCTGGGGCCGCTGCGGATGCAGAACGTCCTCTTCCGGCTCTCCGAGACGCCCGGCGCCATCCGCTGGGCGGGCCGTCCGCACGGCGCGGACACGGACACCGTCCTCACCGAGCTGGGCCTGACGGCGCCGGAGATCGCCGTGCTGCGCGCCGAGGGCGTGCTGTGACCGCCGTGCCCACCCCGCTGACCTGGCTGTACGTCCCCGGGGACCGGCCGGAGGTGATGGCGAAGGCGCTCTCCTCGGGGGCGGACGTGGTGATCGTCGACCTGGAGGACGCGGTGGCGCCGGAGCGCAAGGCGTACGCGCGCGCCGCCACCGCCGAGTTCCTGGCCGGGCCGCACCCGGTCCCCGTCCATGTCCGGGTCGCCGACGAGCGGGATCTGCCCGCCGTGGCCGCGCTGCCGGGGCTCGACGGGCTCCGGCTGCCGAAGGTCACGCACGCCTCCGGCATCCACCGCGCGGCGGCCCGCGCCCCCGGCATCGCGCTCTACGCGCTGCTCGAATCGGCCCTCGCCGTGGAACACGCCCACGCCATCGCCGCCGCGCACCCGGCGGTCCGTGGCATCGCGCTGGGCGAGGCGGACCTCCGCGCGGATCTGGGGGTACGGGACGACAGCGGCCTGGACTGGTCGCGCGGCCGGGCCGTGGTGGCGGCACGGGCGGCGGGGCTGGCGCCCCCGGCCCAGTCGGTCTTCCCCGATGTGCGGGACCTGGACGGGCTGGCGGCCTCCTGCCGCCACGGCCGGGCGCTGGGCCTGCTCGGCAGAGCGGCCATCCACCCGCGCCAGCTCCCGGTGATCGAGCGCGCCTACCGGCCCTCCCCGCAGGAGATCGCGTCGGCGGAGGAGATCATCGAGGCGGCGGCCGAGGAGGCGGGCGCCCAGGCACTGGTCGACGGGCGATTCGTGGACGCGGCGATCGTCGCGGCGGCGCGCCGCACGCTCGCCCTGGCGGTACGGGGGCAGGAGGCGGCCACGTGACGCCGTACCCGGCCCATGAGCCACGCTCCCCGACGCAGGAGGCCGGGCGGCCGGCACCAGGCGGGCCGGCACCGGGCGGCATGAGCGGCCCTCCCCGACACCGATGGCCGGGCGGGCCGGCTCACGAGGTACGGCGACGGCCCGGCCCCTGGTGGGGGCCCGGCCCTGGCCCTCCCGACGTTCCGACGTGCAC
>NZ_JBHYZP010000006.1:122993-283803 GCF_042752355.1 Streptomyces sp. NPDC059255 | reverse complement strand
CACCCGGAGAGGGTGCGGGCCCACGCGCGTGTGGTCCGTACATCCGTACGTCTGTCCGTACGGAAGGCGATGGATCAGCCGGCGAGGATGGCGCGGGCGAGCCCGGCCGTCTCGGTCGGCGTCTTGCCGACCTTCACACCGGCGGCCTCCAGGGCCTCCTTCTTCGCCTGGGCCGTGCCGGAGGAGCCGGAGACGATGGCGCCGGCGTGGCCCATGGTCTTGCCCTCGGGCGCGGTGAAGCCCGCGACGTAGCCGACGACCGGCTTGGTGACGTTCTTCGCGATGAAGTCGGCCGCGCGCTCCTCGGCGTCGCCGCCGATCTCGCCGATCATCACGATGAGGTCGGTGTCGGGGTCGGCCTCGAACGCGGCGAGCGCGTCGATGTGCGTCGTGCCGATGACCGGGTCGCCACCGATGCCGACGGCGGAGGAGAAGCCGATGTCGCGCAGCTCGTACATCATCTGGTAGGTCAGCGTGCCGGACTTGGACACGAGACCGATGCGGCCGGGCTTGGTGATGTCGCCCGGGATGATGCCGGCGTTGGACTGGCCGGGGGTGATCAGGCCAGGGCAGTTCGGGCCGATGATCCGGGTCTTGTTGCCCTTGCTGCCCGCGTACGCCCAGAAGGCGGCGGAGTCGTGGACCGCGATGCCCTCGGTGATCACGACGGCCAGGCCGATCTCGGCGTCGATCGCCTCGATGACGGCGGCCTTGGCGAAGGCCGGCGGCACGAAGACGACGGAGACGTCGGCCCCGGTCTTCTCGATGGCCTCGGCCACGGAGCCGAAGACGGGTACTTCAGTGCCGTCGAAGTCGACGGAGGTACCGGCCTTGCGCGGGTTGACACCGCCGACGATGTTGGTGCCGTCGGCGAGCATGAGCTTGGTGTGCTTCATGCCGGTGGCGCCGGTCATGCCTTGGACGATGACCTTGCTTTCCTTGGTCAGGAAAATAGCCATGGTTGTGGTTTCCCTCGTCCCTTACTTGGCCGCGGCCAGCTCGGCGGCCTTGTCGGCCGCGCCGTCCATGGTGTCCACGCGCTGCACGAGCGGGTGGTTGGCGTCGGAAAGGATCTTGCGACCCAGCTCCGCGTTGTTGCCGTCGAGCCGCACGACCAGCGGCTTCGTGACGTCCTCGCCCTTGGTCTTCAGCAGTTCGAGGGCCTGGACGATGCCGTTGGCGACCTCGTCGCACGCGGTGATGCCACCGAAGACGTTGACGAACACGGACTTGACGTCCGGGTCGCCGAGGATGATCTCCAGGCCGTTCGCCATGACCTCGGCGGACGCGCCGCCGCCGATGTCGAGGAAGTTGGCGGGCTTCACGCCACCGTGGTTCTCACCGGCGTACGCGACGACGTCGAGGGTCGACATGACCAGACCCGCGCCGTTGCCGATGATGCCGACCTCGCCGTCGAGCTTGACGTAGTTGAGGTTCTTGGCCTTGGCGGCGGCTTCGAGGGGGTTGGCCGCGGCCTTGTCCTCGAGCGCGTCGTGCTCGGGCTGGCGGAAGTCCGCGTTCTCGTCGAGCGAGACCTTGCCGTCGAGCGCGATGATCTTGCCGTCGCCGGACTTGATCAGCGGGTTGACCTCGACAAGGAGGGCGTCCTCCTTGATGAAGACGGTCCACAGCTTCTGCAGGACGTCGGCGACCTGGTCGGCGATCTCGGCCGGGAACTTCGCGGCGGCGACGATCTCGGCGGCCTTCTCGGGCGTGCAGCCCTCGTGGGCGTCGACCGGGATCTTGGCGAGCGCGTCGGGGTTCTCCTCGGCGACGACCTCGATCTCCACGCCGCCCTCGACGGAGGCCATCGCGAGGAAGGTGCGGTTGGTGCGGTCCAGCAGGAAGGAGACGTAGTACTCCTCCGCGATGTCCGCGGTCTGGGCCAGCATCACCTTGTGGACCGTGTGGCCCTTGATGTCCATGCCCAGAATCTGACCGGCCTTCTCGACGGCGTCGGCCGGGTCGGAGGCCAGCTTCACGCCGCCCGCCTTGCCGCGTCCGCCGACCTTGACCTGCGCCTTGACGACGGCCTTGCCGCCGAGACGCTCGGTCACCTCGCGGGCGGCCTCGGGCGTCTCGATGACTTCACCGGCCAGCACCGGTACACCGTGCTTGGCGAAGAGGTCCCTCGCCTGGTACTCGAACAGGTCCACGCGTGTCCGTCCCTTTGTCTTTTTAACCGCAGCCTGGTGATCGCGGGTTCGTTGTCTGCGTGGGCGTGCCGCGAAGGGCAACGTGACTGCGCTGTCACTGAGGAAGGCGTACGCGGTGTCCGCTACGCGGCATGTCCGTCTCGCAGGTTATCCCCGTGGGCCGTGGGTCCCTAAATCGCAGATCACAGATGAGCGGTGATACCTGTCACAGAGCGGTGATACCCGTCACACACAGGGCGCGGCTGCCCGAACGGCTGTCTCAGCACCGTGGCAGGTCGCCGTCCGGTACGGGGAGGGGGCGCTTCTCGATCGCCGCGGCCATCACCTCAGGAAAGAGGTCGGGTGTGCAGGCGAAGGCCGGTGCGTCCAGGGCGGCGAGCGCCGCGGCGTGCTCGCGGTCGTACGCCGGCGCCCCCTCGTCCGAGAGCGCGAGCAGCGCCACGAACTGCACGCCCGACGCCTTCATCGCGGCGACCCTCTTGAGCATCTCGTCGCGTATCCCGCCCTCGTAGAGGTCGCTGATCAGGACGACGACGGTGTCGGCGGGGCGGGTGATCCGCGACTGGCAGTAGGCGAGCGCGCGGTTGATGTCCGTGCCCCCGCCGAGTTGGGTGCCGAACAGGACGTCCACCGGGTCGTCGAGCTGATCGGTGAGGTCGACGACCGCCGTGTCGAAGACGACGAGACGGGTGTCGAGGGAGCGCATCGACGCCAGGACCGCGCCGAAGACGGAGGCGTAGACGACGGAGGCGGCCATCGACCCGGACTGGTCGATGCAGAGCACGACGTCCTTCTTCACCGACTGCGCCGCCCTGCCGTACCCGATCAGCCGCTCGGGCACGATCGTGCCCTGCTCCGGGAGGTAGTTCTTCAGGTTCGCCCGGATCGTACGGTCCCAGTCGATGTCGCGGTGGCGCGGCCGGCTGATCCGCGCGGAGCGGTCGAGCGCGCCGGTGAGGGTGGCCCTGGTGCGGGTGGCGAGCCGCTTCTCGATGTCCTGGACCACCTTGCGGACCACGGCGCGCGCGGTCTCCTTGGTCGTCTCCGGCATCGCCTTGTTGAGCGAGAGCAGGGTGCCGACGAGATGGACGTCCGCCTCGACGGCCTCCAGCATCTCCGGTTCGAGCAGCAGCGTGGCGAGCCCGAGCCGGTCGATGGCGTCGCGCTGCATGATCTGGACGACGGAGGTGGGGAAGTACGTACGGATATCGCCGAGCCAGCGGGCCACGGAGGGCGCGGAGCCGCCCAGCCCGGCGGACCGGCCCCCGCCGCCCGCTCCGTTCCTGCCGCCGCCCCGGCCGCCGTACAGCGCGGTCAGGGCGCCGTCCATCGCCGCGTCCCGGCCGGCGAGCGCGTGCCCCGTGCCGTCGGCGGCGTCCCCGCCGAGCACCATCCGCCAGCGGCGCAGCCGCTCCTCGGCGGCCGACCCGTCCGTCGCCGCGCTCGTGGCCGTGCCGGTGGCCGGGTCCGTGTGCGGGGCCGCCTGCGGGGCCCTGTCCGTGTCCGTGGTCATGTGTCCGCCCCCACCAGGTCGTTGTCGTCGCGGTCGGCGCCCAGCAGCAGCCGGAGCACCGGCAGTACGGCGTCGGCGCGCGCCGTGTCGAGCCCCGGGCCGAAGCCCGGTGCGGTGGCCTCGGCCGCCGTCGGTCCAGGGGCGGCCGGGCCGCGCCGGACCAGCTCGCCCAGGGTGCGGCGGACGCCCGGTTCGTACGCCGAGAAGGTGCGGCGCAGCAGCGGCAGCACATCGGTGAAGGCCTCCGGCGCGACACCGGTCAGCCAGGCGTCGACCAGGCCGAGGAGGCGTTCGTCGTGGATCAGCAGCATGCCGCCGGCGGAGCCCGCCCCCGGCGACGTGCCCCTCCCGGACGCGCCGCCGACGAAGCCCTCGACCCAGGCGGCGGCGTCGGCCGGCGGGGTGCCGGGCGACAGGGCGAGCCCCATCAGCCGAGCGGCCTCGTCCTCCGCGAGGCGTCCGTCGTCCAGCAGCAGCCGGGCGGCCCGCCCCCGGATCTCGCCGGGCACGCTGTCCCGCCCGGCGAGCTTGGCCAGCACGGCCGCCCACCGCCCGCCGAGGTCCCCGTACCCGGGCCCCCTTTCCGCGGAGCCCTCGTCCCCGGCGTTCGCGTCCCCGGGCCCCCTGTCCCCGGAGCCCTCGTCCCCGGAATGCCCTTCGGAGCGACCGGAGCCCGTCCGCAGCAGGCCGATCGCCGTGTGGACGCTGTCGAGGTGGCCGCGCATCTCGGCGGCGCCGTCCGCGTCGAGCGCGGTGCACGCGGGCGGCAGGCCGACGCAGATCCGCTCCGCGAGGCCCGCCGCGACCTCACCGAGCGCCGCGGTGTCGGTGGACCGTACGTCGCCGTACCGCAGCGATCTGGCCAGCGCGGGCAGCGCCTCGGCGAGCCGGCCGATGTCGGCGTCGAGCGCGGCGCGGTCGGCGAGGGCCCGCATCACCACCGGCAGGGCGTCGGGCAGCGCGGCGAGCAGGCAGCGTTCCGCGAGGGCCGTGACCTCGGTGAGCGCGGTCGCCGACCGGGCCCGCGACACGGCCTTGGCGGTGGCGGCGGCGAGCACGGTCGTGCCCCAGATCCCTGCCTCCGCGACCCGTACGTACAGCTCGGGCTCCCAGCTCAGCCGCCAGGTCTCCCGGAAGGTGCCGGTGCTCCCCCGTCCCGCGGTCGCCTCGCCCCAGCCGATGTCCAGCAGCCCCAGCCGGTGCAGCAGGGTGCTCTTCGCCGTGTCGGTCTCCTTGCGGAGGTCGAGGTCCAGCTCGCGCTCCGACGCCTCCGGCTTGAGACGCAGGGAACGCTGGAGCCGGGTGAGGTCGCGCTGGAGCGGTACGGCGGGCGCCGTGTCGGGGACCTCGCCGAGCAGATCGCCGACGATCAGCCGGTCCCGGATCAGGCCGAGCGGCACCTCGGACCCCTCGCACATGACGGCCTGTACGGCGTCGACGGTCTCCGTGAGCCCGGCCAGCGGCCGGCCGCGCAGCACGGCGAGGGTCCCCGCGAGCCGTACCGCCTCGATGACATGGGCGGAGGAGACGGCGTGGTCCTCCTCCCGCAGCAGCCCGGCGACCTTGGTGAGCCAGCGCTCGACGGGCCGGTCGGGTGCGCTGAAGAGGTGTCCGTACCAGCCGGGCGAGTCGATGCCCGCGCCGTAGCCGCTGTGGCGGGCGAGCCTGCGGTGGGTCCAGGGCACCCAGGTGAGGTCGGTTCTCACCTTGGGCAGGCCCTTGAGCAGCGCGCGGTCGGCGGCCAGGGTGGTCTTCACGCGCAGCGCCGGTACGTGCCAGGCGCCGCAGACGACGGCGACCGCTCCGTCGCCGAACTCCTTGCGGGCCGCGCGGAGCTGGATCCGCATATGGGCCTCGCGGACGAGATCCCGCCGGTGTCCGCCGGAGCCGTACTCCTCGCGCAGCGCGCCCATGGCCTCCGCGACCGCCTCGAACGGTGCGAAGGGGTCGTCCGCCAGGCCGGAGGCGCGGTGCTCGACCACGTCCTCCCACCAGCGCTCGGGGTCGTCGTACCCGGCGGTCCTGGCCAGCACCGCGAGCGGGTCGATCCGCACGCCTTCCGCCCCGTCCCCCGCTGCTTCGGTGCCGCCGCCCTCCGCCGCCCCGGTCCGGCCGCCCTCCGCCGCGCCGGTCCCGGCCGGCTCGGCGTCCGGTTCCGTGGTGAGCGCGAGCGAGTGGGCGGCCGGCAGATCGATGAACCTGACCGGCACATCGTGCGCGAGCGCCCAGCGGATCGCGACCCACTCGGGGGAGAACTCCGCCAGCGGCCAGAACGCGGCGCGCCCCGGATCGTCCACGGCGTGCGCGAGAAGCGCGACGGGCGGCCGCATCGCCTCGTCGGCGGCGAGCGGCAGCAACGCGTCGCCCTCCGGCGGCCCTTCGATCAGTACGGCGCCCGGCTCCGCCGCGTCGAGCGCGCTCCGTACCGCCCGCGCGGACCCGGGCCCGTGGTGCCGGACCCCGAGCAGCAGCGGCCCCGCGGGACGCGGTGCGGCCGTGGTCATGCGCTCACCTCTCGGCAGGCGCGGTAGAAGTCCTTCCAGCCGTCGCGCTCGCGGACGACCGTCTCCACGTACTCCTGCCAGATCACCCGGTCCGCCGCCGGGTCGCGGACGACCGCGCCGAGGATCCCGGCCGCCACGTCGCCCGGTCGCAGCACCCCGTCGCCGAAGTGCGCGGCGAGCGCGAGGCCGTTGGTGACGACGGAGATCGCCTCGGCCGTGGAGAGCGTCCCCGAGGGGGACTTGAGCTTCGTACGGCCGTCGGTGGTGACGCCGTCCCGCAGCTCCCGGAAGACCGTGACGACCCGGCGGATCTCCTGGATGCCCTCGGTGCCGTCCGGCAGTTCGAGCGAGCGGCCCATCTCCCCGACGCGCCGGGAGACGATGTCGACCTCGGCCTCGGGGGTGGCGGGCAGCGGCAGGACGACCGTGTTGAACCGGCGGCGCAGCGCGCTGGAGAGGTCGTTGACCCCGCGGTCGCGGTCGTTGGCCGTGGCGATCAGGTTGAAGCCGCGGACGGCCTGCACCTCCTCTCCCAGCTCCGGGACGGGGAGTGTCTTCTCGGACAGGATCGTGATGAGCGAGTCCTGCACATCGGCGGGGATCCGGGTCAGCTCCTCGACCCGCGCCGTCATGCCGTCGGACATGGCGCGCATGACCGGGCTGGGCACCAGCGCGGCACGGCTGGGGCCGTTGGCGAGAAGCTGGGCGTAGTTCCAGCCGTAGCGGATCGCCTCCTCGGGTGTCCCCGCCGTGCCCTGCACCAGCAGGGTGGAGTCACCGCTGACGGCCGCCGCGAGGTGTTCGGAGACCCAGGTCTTGGCGGTGCCCGGCACGCCGAGGAGGAGCAGGGCGCGATCGGTGGCGAGCGTGGTGACCGCGACCTCGACGATCCGGCGCGGCCCCACGTACTTCGGTGTGATCACCGTGCCGTCCGGCAGCGCCCCGCCGAGGAGATAGGTGGCCACGGCCCACGGCGAGAGCCGCCAGCGGGCGGGCCGCTGCCGGTCGTCCGCCGCGGCCAGGGCCGCCAGTTCGTGGGCGAACGCGTCCTCCGCGTGCGGGCGCAGGGCCTGGTCGCCGGTGGTCCCGGCCGTCGTCGAGGTGGTTTCGGGCATGGTCATGGATCCCCCTCCAGATCGGTCGACCTGTTGTGGATCCCACGGTGCACCACGCCACTGACAATCGACCGTCCGCGCAGGTCAGAGCCTGTCAGGGCCAGTCAGAGCCGGTCCCACGCCGGGCCCGCGGCGGGCCGGGCCGCGCCGGGCCGGAACCGTCCGGGCCGATGCACCGGCGCCACGACGGAAGGCGCCCCGCGCCCACCGGAGGAGATCGGGCGGGCGCGGGGCGGTGGTCCTGCGGCGGGCGGGCGCCTCACCCGGCGATCGGGGAGACCGCGACGCAGCCGCCGGCGGCGGCCTTGCCCGCGTCGGTCTCCTCCTTGATGACCTCGCCCTTGTAAAGGATCTTGCAGGTGACCTCGGCGTCGGCGCCCAGCGCCATCGGCATGACGGCGGGCGGCATGATGCCGCGGAGCGTCACCGTCTTCTTCCAGGGCAGCGTGGGCTTCTCGACCGTCTCGATCTTCGGCTCCATGGCGTCGCCCCCGCCGCCGTGGAAGTCGATCGTGTCGATGTTCTTGCCCGTCACCTCGTAGGTGACCTCGTAGGTCTCGTTGACGGCCTTGTCGACCTCGTCGGTCACCGCCTTGTCGACCCGCTCGGCGGTCTCGGAGCAGGCGCCGAGGCCCAGCGCGAGACCGGTGACGGCGAGGGTCGTGAGGGCGGCGCGGACGGTACGTCTGGCGCGGACGGTTCTTCTGGTACGGGCGGTGCGGTCCATCGGTGATTTCCCCCCTGGTCGTGATGCTGAAGCCCTTCGAGCATAGCAAGACCGACACCGCGTCACATACCCGAAAACTCGACGAATCCGCAGGTCAGAGCGATTGTCAGTGGGGCCGCCTAACGTCGTGGACATGAATCAGACGGGGGTGCGCTGGACGTCGGAACAAGTGCTCGCGCTGGCTCCTGACGACGCGTCACGCAGGGCGGGCGGCAAGCTCGGCACGGCGGGGCCTTGGTCGGAGACGGGGTGCGACACCACGGGCGCCGTGTGGGGGCTGTGCAAGGGCAGCGGCGGCAAGCCGTACCGAACGGTGGTGGACACGACGGGCCCGGCCTGCACGTGCTCCTGCCCGAGCCGGAAGTTCCCGTGCAAGCACGCGCTGGGCCTGCTGCTGCTCTGGGCGGCGGACGGACAGAGCGTGGCGGAGAGCGCGGAGGCGCCCGGCTGGGCCGGGGAGTGGCTCGACGGGCGCCGGAAGCGACTGGCGGAGAAAGCGGCGGGCGCGGCGGAGAAGACCGCGGGCGGGGCGGCGAGGACGGCCGATCCGGAGGCCGCCCGGCGCAGGGCCGAGCGCAGGGCCGCCCGGATCACCTCGGGCGCCACGGAGTTGGAGCAGCGGCTGACGGACCTGCTGCGCGGCGGTCTCGCCTCGGCGGAGCAGGCGGGTTACGGACTGTGGGAGGAGACGGCGGCGCGCATGGTCGACGCACAGGCACCGGGGCTGGCTGGCCGCGTGCGGGAGTTGGGGGCGATACCGGGTTCGGGTCCCGGCTGGCCGGTGCGGCTGCTGGAGGAGTCCGCGCTGCTGCATCTGCTGGACACGGCGTGGCTGGGGCTCGACCGGCTGCCGGAACCGCTGGCGGCGACGGTCCGCACCAGGGTCGGCCTCCCGTCGCCCGCCGGGGGCCCGCCGGTCCGGGACCACTGGCTGGTCCTCGCGCAGTACGACATACCGGACGGCAAGCTCGTCACCCGCCGGATCCGGCTGTACGGGCGGGACTCGGGGCGCTCGGCGGTGCTGCTCTCCTTCGGCGCGGCGGGGCGCGCCCCCGAACTGGCGCTGCCGGTGGGGGTGATGATCGACGCCGAGATCGTTCCGCACCCGGGCGCCGGGCAGTTGCGGGCCGACTGGGGTGAGCGGTTCGGCCCCCCGGTCCTGATCGAGGAGCCGCCGCCGGGTGGCTCCGTGACGGCGGCGATCGAGGCGTACGGCACCGCGCTGCGCGCCGATCCCTGGCTGGAGTCGTGCCCGGTGACGCTCCGCGACGTCATCCCGGTGCCCGGGGCGGGCGGCGGCTGGCAACTGGCCGACGCCGACGGCGGTTCCGCACTGCCGGTCGCGCCGGCCTCACTCGGCCACCCCGGGCTGTGGAAGCTGGCCGCCCTCTCCGGCGGCGGCCCGGTCACGGTGTTCGGCGAATGCGGCCACCGCGGCTTCCGGCCCCTCACCGCCTGGTCGGCGGAGACACCGGGGACGGTCCCGCTCACCTGAACTCGCGCACGCACCCGCAGACCTGATGCGACGTACGGACGGAGTACATCCTGATGACCAGCACGCTCAGCACGTCCAACTCGCCCAGCATGTCCAGCACGTCCCACTCGTCCAGCACGCCCGACAGGCACGCCACCCACAGCACCCACGAATCCCACGAGATGCCCGGCGCGCACGACACGAACGACACGCACGTCACCCAGGACACGACGGCACGGACCCTCACGAACACCGCGGGGGCGGGGGCGCCCTGGGAGTCGTCCTGGGAGGGGCTCGTCACCTCGGCGCTGCTCGGCACCGACCGCCGCACTCCGCCCGCGGAGGTCCTCGCCGCCGGCCAGGACGCCCCGGTCGCCCTGCTGGACGCCGCCGCGCTGCACACCGTACGGCGCAGGGCGGGGCTGCGGCCGGCGCCGGCCGCCGAGCCCCCGGCGCCCGCGGCCCACGACGGCCGCGCGCGCCTGCCCGAGGCGGCGGAGCGGCGGCTCGGACAGCTGCTGGCCGACCGGGCGGCGCCCACGAGCGGCGGGGGCCGTCGCGGTACGGCACCCGACCTCACGGAGCTGCTGCCGCAGTGGCTCGCCGTGGCCAACGCGCGCGGCTACGCGGCCCCCGCCCCGGTGCTGCCCGCCCTGCTGGACGCGGCCCGCGCGCGCACCGATCTGCGGCCGCAGGCCCTGGCCTTCGCCGGGCCCCGCGGGCTCTGGCTCGCCCGGCTCAACCCGGAGTGGAAGTTCGCGCTGCGCGGGGCCTCCGGCGGCGCCGTCCTGCCCGCGGCCGAGGACGGGGCGGGGACACGACGCCTGTGGGAGGAGGGCCTGTTCGCCGAGCGGGTCGCCCTGCTCTCCGCCGTACGGGCCAGGGACGCGGAGGCGGCGCGGGCGCTGCTCGCCTCGACCTGGCCGACCGAGCGCGCCGAGGACCGGCTGATGTTCCTCGACTCCCTGCGCGACGGGCTCTCCGGGGCCGATGAGCCCTTTCTCGAACAGGCGTTGTCGGACCGCAGCCGCAATGTGCGCTCCACCGCCGCCGAGCTGCTCTCCGCGCTGCCAGGATCCGCCCTCGCGGGCCGGATGGCGGCCCGCGCGGCCACCTGCGTCAGCATGGACCGCACCGGCGGCGGACAGGTCATCGCGGTCGAGGCGCCGCACGAGTGCGACGCGGACATGCAGCGCGACGGGGTGGTCCCCGCGCCGCCCGGCGGCCGGGGCCAACGGTCCTGGTGGCTGGGGCAGTTGGTGGAGGCCGCCCCGCTCTCCGGCTGGCCGGCCAGGCTCGGCGGCCGGGCTCCCGAGGAGATCGTCGCCCTGCCCGTCCTGGACGACTGGGCGGACGAGTTGCACGCCGCGTGGTGCCGGGCGGCCGTACGGCAGGGGGACGCCCGCTGGTCGGCCGCGCTGCTGGGGCCGCCCGCGAGCCCGCCCGACACCGGCCCCGGCGCGACCTCGCTCGCCGAGCGCGCGAAGCTGCTGGCCACACTGCCCGAGGCGGAACGGGCGGACTGGGTGGCCGCGTTCATCGACGCGCACGGCCTGCCGGAGGCGTTCCAGTTGCTGGGCTGCTGCGCCGTGCCCTGGTCGGGCGCGCTCGGCCGGGCGGTCGTGGACGCGCTCGACATCGCCAGGGACGCGGGCAGCTACCCCTGGAGCTTCAGCGGCGTCATGGGCCTCGCCGAACGGTGCCTGGACCCGGTGGAGGTGAACAGGCTGGAACTGCTCACGGCGACCCCGGACGAACCGGAGGGCGCGTCACCGGGCGCGGGCGGCTACTGGTCGGAGGCGTTCCAGCGCCTGGTGTCCACCCTGCGCCTGCGCGCCCTGATGCTCGCCGAACTGGAACCGCGAATACCGGAGCCACCGGCCACCCGGCCCGGTACGAGGCCGGAACACCCGGGGCCACCAGACCCTGCGCCCTGATCCGGCCCGATCCACACGACGGGCCCACGACGAGCCCACGACGGGCCCTGGCGGCAAACGGACGTGGCCCCGGGCAGCGGAACCCGTCACGCCCCCGCGGGCTGACGGATGTTGGCCTCGACCCAGGAAACGATCGACGCCGTCGTCGCCCCCGGGGTGAAGATCTCCGCGACGCCCTTCTCCTTCAGCGGGGCGATGTCCGCGTCCGGGATGATGCCGCCGCCGAAGACCTTGATGTCGGCCGCGTCCCGCTCCTCCAGCAGCTCGATCACCTTGGCGAAGAGCGTGTTGTGCGCGCCGGAGAGGATGGACAGGCCGATCGCGTCGGCGTCCTCCTGGATCGCGGTGTCCACGATCTGCTCGGGCGTCTGGTGGAGGCCCGTGTAGATGACCTCCATCCCCGCGTCCCGCAGGGCCCTGGCGATCACCTTGGCCCCACGGTCGTGCCCGTCGAGTCCCGGCTTGGCGACCACCACACGGATCGGACCTGTCACACCCATCACTGCCTCCACCTACCGACTTGCGCTGTCATTGGCACGGGCCCCCGCGCCCGCCAAGGCCCGGAGTAGTGAACGAACGTTATCCACAGCATCGCGCAACCAGCCGTTTCGCGGAGGCCGCCGAGGGGGAAATCACACATGGGACATGTTCGCTTTGCGCCGTTCCGTCACCGCCCGGCCCACTCGGCCGGGCAGGAACGACCGCAAGGGGAGCCGCGGACGGAGCCGTCACGACCCGACGGCTCCCGACATGTCGCCGTGGCGCCCCATGAGGGCATACGGGGGACAGAGCCGCCTCCCGTATGCCGTTCGGAGGTCGGCCATGAAGGTCACGCCGTTCGCGCCACTCTCGCCGTTCGGACCACTTTCACCGCTCCAGCCGCTCCCATTGCTCGCATCACTCTGGTCGCTCCGGTCACTGTCGTCGCTGTCGTCGTCCCTCTCGCGCCCAGCCTTCCTGACGCCCCTCCTGTCGCCCTTTCTGCGCCAGGTGGGCCGCGTACGCACGGCGGGCTCGGCCGCCCTCCCCCTGCGTGTCACCGCCCCCGTGCGGGCCGGCGCGCTCGATCTGGCGATCTTCACCGGGCACCTGCTCCTCTATCCGGCCGGAATCATCCAGGAGCGCCGCGCCGCTCCCCTGCCGCCCGAGGCCTCCCCGCTGCCCACCGAGGGCCGCGCACACCCGCCTGTCGTGCTGCTGCACGGCTTCGTGGACAACCGGTCCGTCTTCGTCCTGCTGCGCCGCTCCCTCGCCCGGCACGGCTGGCGCCATCTCGTCTCCCTCAACTACTCGCCGCTGACCTGCGACATCCGTACGGCCGCCGAGCTGCTGGGGCAGCACATCGAGGAGATCCGCGCCCGCACCGGCCACCGTCGGGTCGATGTCGTCGGACACAGCCTGGGCGGCCTGATCGCGCGGTATTACGTACAGCGCCTGGGCGGTGACAGCCGGATACGTACGCTGATCACGCTGGGCACTCCGCACGAGGGCACCTCGGCCGTGCCGCTCGCCGACGCCCACCCCGTCGTACGGCAGATGCGCCCCGGATCGCCGGTCATCGAGGAGCTGCGGCTGCCCGCCCCCGGCTGCCGTACGCGGTTCGTGAGCTTCTGGAGCGATGCCGACCCGCTGATGGCGCCCGTCTCCACGGCCAGAATCGAACATCCGGACCTTCTCGTGGAGAACGTACTGGTGAGCGGCGTCGGCCATCTCGCCCTGCCGGTCCACCCGGGGGTCGCCGCGGGGATCCGGCACGCGCTCGGCGGCCCCGGTTCCGGCGAAGGCTCCGAACCGGCACCGCCGGAGGACGGATCAGGGTCCATCTCCGTCGCCTGAACTCCGTGCCCGACGCCCCGTCCTGAGGGACGCGCACGAGCCTCACACTCGAACACGTTTCGAACATATGGCCAAGCCTGCGCCCACAGTTCGCCGAAACACGGCCGAATGCCCGTTTCCGCAAAGCACGAAACTCGCGGAAGATTGTCGCCGTCGCATACCGCCGGGTACAGTCGCGGCCACTGCTTTCCCTCTGGGGTTCCTTCCATCAAGGCCGGATTTCCCAGACCCTGGTTCTGCTGCCGAGGCGAGAGAGAAGTTGGTGAACGACCAGCACGCCCACGCCGGGTACACCGCATACGACGGTTACCAGAACGGCAGCTTCGAGACAGATCCTCTCTTCGGCTCCCTGCCGGACGGTTCCGCGGGCGCGGGTGGATACGGCGGCGCTTCCGCCTCCACCGGCCAGTACGCGACCGTGCAGGCCGACCACTACGACAGTGGCCAGTGGGACACCGGCGCCCACCACCAGGCCACCGGGTACGACGCGTACGGCACACAGGCGTACGACACCAGCGGCCAGTGGCCCACCGTCGCCCCGACCTCCCCGACCGCCGCCACCGACGGCGGCGGCTATCCGCAGGACGCCACGGGTGAGTGGGGTTCCGGCGCGTGGCACCAGGTCGTCCAGCCGAACAGCCCTGACGGAACGGGCCAGTTCGACAGCACGCAGTTCAACGGCGCCCCGTACGGTTACGACACACCCGGGGCGACGGCGACCGCCGCGTTCGATCCCGCGCAGGCGGCTCAACTCGAAACCGCACAGTTCGAGGCGGCACAGTTCGAGGCAACGCCCTTCGAGGCAACGCAGTTCGAGGCAACGCAGTTCGAAGCCGCACCGTTCGAGTACGAGGCGACGGCTCAGTGGACCGCGTCCACGTTCGACAGCGGTTCGTACGACGCCACGGCCTGGAACGGGGCCACCGCGCCGCACGAGGACACGTCGTACGCGTACGGCGCCCCCGGCCCCGAGCCTGAACGGGCCTACGGCACGGAGCCCGAGCACGAGACCGAGCACGGCTACGAGAGCGAGCCCGGCTACGAGACCGTCGCCACCGAGGTCCACGCCGCACCGGAGACCGGACCGGCGGCCGAGGCGGAACATCCCACGCCGGCCGTCGACTTCACCAAGGACTCCGAGAGCCCCGCGGAGTCCGGCGCTCCGGATGACGACCCCGACGGGCTGCACATGGCCCCGACGATGGCCACCCCCGCCGTGACAGCCGTCCCCCGCCCCGTGCGCCGGGCCGGCGGCAGTGGTGGCGGCAGCCGGGGCCGGCGCCGTACCCCCGCCAAGCGCTCGGCCCTGCTCACCGTCGCCGTTCCCTCCGCCTGCGTGATGGGCGTCGCCGGCATCGCCGCGGCCTCCGTCGGCGGACTCACCGGCGAGGACGCCAAGGACGACTCCACCACCACGGCCTCCGCCGAGGACACCGCCTCCACCAAGCCCGTCACCGCGGCCGCCAACAACAAGCTGGACACGCAGCTCGCCGCGCTCAGCGCCGACGCCCGCGACTTCGGCGACCGTGCCAGTCGCACACAGGAGCGGATCGACCTCCAGGAGCGGAAGGAGGCGGAGCGGCAGCGCGCCAAGGAAGAGGCGGCGCGCAAGGAGGCGCTCCGCCCCAAGTTCGCCCTTCCCGTCTCGCAGAACGGACTCAGCGCCCAGTACGGCCAGGCCGGCGTCAACTGGATGTCCATGCACACCGGCATCGACTTCCCCGTGTCGTACGGCACGCCTGTCATGGCCGCGACCGACGGCACCGTACGCACGCAGTACAACAGCGCGTACGGCAACATGGCGATCGTGACCTCCGCCGACGGCACGGAGACCTGGTACTGCCACCTCAGCACCACGAAGATCCGCTCCGGTTCGGTCAAGGCCGGTGACGTGATCGCCTACTCGGGCAACTCGGGCAACTCGACCGGTCCGCACCTGCACTTCGAGGTACGGCCCGGCGGCGGCGCGGCGATCGACCCGCTGGCCTGGCTCCGCAGCCACGGCCTCGACCCGACGTAAAACTCGGCACGTACGCCCTCGCCCTCCCGCCAGGCCGTACGTGCCCCGCGTGCCCTGCCACCCGGCAGGGCCGGCCGCCCCTCCCGGGCCTACAGCTTCTCGACCGGCGCGTACCGCAGCAGCAGCCGCTTGGGCTTGGTGTCCCCGAAGTCGACCGTCGCCTGTGCGTCCGCGCCCGCGCCGGTCACCTCCATGACCGTGCCGAGCCCGAACTGGTCGTGCGTGACCCGGTCGCCCACCGCCAGCGCGATCACCGGCCTGTCGCCCGTACGCCGCGTGGCGAAGCCCGAAGGCCCGCCGCCCGACCGCGAGCGCGCGGCGGTGGAGGAGAGCGACGACGTGATCCCGGACGTCGGACCCGCCGGGATCTGCGCGCCGGTCCGCTTCCACTCCAGGTGGTGTGCCGGGATCTCCTCCAGGAAGCGCGAGGCCGGGTTGTACGAGGGCTGCCCCCAGGCGCTGCGCATCGACGACCGCGTCAGATAGAGCCGTTCACGGGCGCGCGTGATGCCGACGTACGCGAGACGGCGCTCCTCCTCCAGCTCCTTCGTCTGGCCGAGGGCGCGCATGTGCGGGAAGACGCCGTCCTCCATGCCGGAGAGGAAGACCACCGGGAACTCCAGGCCCTTGGCGGTGTGCAGCGTCATCAGTGTGATGACGCCGGAGCCGTCCTCGTCCTCGTCGGGGATCTGGTCGGAGTCGGCGACGAGCGCGACCTTCTCCAGGAACTCGGCGAGGGTCGGGGTCGCGGCCACGGCCGGAGCGGCAGCCTCCGTACCGCCTCCGCCCTCTCCCGCGGCGGTCTCCGCGCCGGCGGTCCCGTCACCGTCGCCGTCGCCGTCACCGGCGCCCGCGGCGGCCTGGCTGCGCTCCTGTTCGAACTCCAGCGCCACCGAAGCCAGTTCCTGCAAGTTCTCGATCCGGGTCTCGTCCTGCGGGTCGGTCGAGGCCTGAAGCTCCGCCAGATAGCCGGTCCGTTCGAGCACGGCCTCCAGGACCAGCGCCGGCCCGGCGCCCGACTCGACGATCGTACGCAGCTCCTCCATCAGGGTGTTGAAGCGCTTGACGGCGTTGGCGGAGCGGGCCGCCATGCCGTACGCCTCGTCCACCCGCCGCAGCGCCTGCGGGAAGGTGATCTTCTCCCGCAGCGCGAGAGCGTCGATCATGGCCTCCGCACGGTCCCCGATGCCGCGCTTGGGCACATTGAGGATCCGGCGCAGCGGTACGTTGTCCTCCGGATTGGCGAGGACCCGGAGGTAGGCCAGGACGTCACGGACCTCCTTGCGCTCGTAGAAGCGCACTCCGCCGACGACCTTGTACGGCAGGCCGACCCGGATGAAGATCTCCTCGAAGACGCGGGACTGCGCGTTCGTCCGGTAGAAGACGGCGACGTCACCCGCCTTGGCCTCGCCCGCGTCCGTCAGCCGGTCGATCTCGTCGGCGACGAACTGCGCCTCGTCGTGCTCCGTGTCCGCGACGTAACCGGTGATCTGGGCGCCGGCGCCGGCCTTGGTCCACAGGTTCTTCGGGCGGCGGCTCTCGTTGCGCTCGATGACCGCGTTGGCGGCGCTGAGGATCGTCTGCGTGGAGCGGTAGTTCTGCTCCAGCAGGATCGTCGTCGCGTCCGGGTAGTCCTCCTCGAACTGGAGGATGTTGCGGATGGTGGCGCCGCGGAAGGCGTAGATCGACTGGTCGGCGTCGCCGACGACGCAGAGCTCCGCGGGGTCCTCGCCCTCGCCGGAGGGGCCCACCAGTTCGCGCACGAGGGTGTACTGCGCGTGGTTGGTGTCCTGGTACTCGTCCACCAGGACGTGCCGGAAGCGGCGCCGGTAGTGCTCGGCGACGTCGGGGAACGCCTGGAGCAGGTGGACGGTGGTCATGATGATGTCGTCGAAGTCCAGGGCGTTGGCCTCGCGCAGCCGTGCCTGGTACATCCGGTACGCCTCGGCGAGCGTCTTCTCGAAGCCGTCGACGGCCTGTCCCGCGAAGGTCTCCTCGTCGATCAGCTCGTTCTTGAGGTTGGAGATCTTGGCGCTGAAGGACTTCGGCGGATAGCGCTTGGGGTCGAGGTCCAGATCGCGGCAGACCAGGGCCATGAGCCGCTTCGAGTCGGCGGCGTCGTAGATCGAGAACGACGAGGTGAACCCGAGCCGCTTCGACTCGCGCCGCAGGATCCGCACGCAGGCGCTGTGGAAGGTCAGCACCCACATCGCCTGGGCGCGCGGGCCGACGAGCTGCCCGACGCGCTCCTTCATCTCGCCCGCGGCCTTGTTGGTGAAGGTGATCGCCAGTATCTCGCCGGGGTGGACGCTGCGGGTGCCGAGGAGATGGGCGATCCGGTGGGTCAGCACCCTGGTCTTGCCGGATCCGGCCCCGGCGACGATGAGCAGCGGCGACCCCGTGTGCACGACGGCCGCGCTCTGCTCCTCGTTCAGCCCTTCGAGGAGCGAGGCCGGGTCGATGACCGTACGGGCCGACCCGTTGCGGTGGTACGGATCCCGGGCCGGGGGCACGTCGTACGCCCCCTGGAACAGGTCGTCGGGCACCTGCTCCTGGGCGTGTTCGTCCAGGTCCTCGGGCGGCGGGGGGTGCTCGTCGCCGGAGGGCTGGAGGTCGGCCAGGAAGCTGTCGTCAAAGAGGCTGCTCATCGCTTAACGAGTCTAGGCCGCCGCACCGACAGTCGGAGCCCGCCCGGCGAAGCCGGTCAGGCGAAGCCGGTCCGGCGGATCCGCCCCTGAAGGCGGACGGCTCCGGCTCACACACGGAGCGTAACGCTATACCCCCTATTGCGCCTCCCTGCACTCCGCACGAGCAAATGGTCACAGAAATGTATCGGGCATATCGGCCATCCACCTTCACATCAGCGCCACATCTTGGCTAGCGTGCTCGATCAGGCAGCCCGTACCTCTGAAGGCGATCCGCGCCGAGCGGGCGGCCCACGCCGAATCCGGGCTTTCCACAGGGAAGTTCGGAACCGGGGACCCACTCTGCAAGACCGGGGTGAATCGGGCCGTACGTTCGCCGTACGTACAACGCCCGTAGGGCAGCCTTCCGTTCCGCCCGAACCCGACAGCTAACCCGGTAGGCGGTCCACGGAAGGAGATGCCGAACTTGGCGTCGCATCGCAAGGCGCGCAGCCGTAGCGGGGTACGCACCAACACCCCTGCCGTCGGAATCACGACGGCCGCCCTCGCCTCGGTCACGCTGCTGTCGACGCAGAGCGCGGACGCCGCGCCCACGGAATCGAAGTCCTCGCCGTCGGTCGAAGAGGTGGAGAAAAAGGTCAGCGACCTGTACCGCCAGGCCGGTGGCGACGCGCAGAGGTCCGCCAGGACGAAGGAGGCGACGGCCAAGCAGAAGCGCACGGTCGACCGGGTCATCGACGGCGTGGCCAAGAGCGCGGACAAGCTGAACGAGGCCCGCCGTACGCTCGGTTCCTACACGGCCGCGCAGTCCGGGGGCGGCGGGGGCACCCCCGCGGGCGCCCCTGTCGCCCCGGCCGCTTCCGCCGCCCCGGCAGCCCCGGCCGCCTCTGTCGCCCCTGTTGTACCGGCGATGCCCGCGACAGCCCCCGCCATGCCTGCCACGGCCCCCGCCGCCGTACTGTTCGCGGACAGCCCGCAGACGTACGCCGAGCAGACGGGGATGACGGAGCGGCTGACCGACCGTCAGCAGAGCCCCGTCGCCGACCCCTGGAGCTCCGGGGCGGACACCCGCGCCCCGGAGTCGCCGGACGAGTCCCAGGAGTCCTTGCGGACCAGCAAGGAGCAGATCCAGAAGAAGCTCGCCGAGGCCCGCGCGCTGCTGGCGCGGCTCACCGCGGAGGAGCAGGCGCGGCTGACCGCGCTGGAGCGCAAGAAGGAAGAAGCGGCCCGCCGTACGGCGGAGGCGCAGGCGAAGGCGGAGGCCCGCGACAAGGCGGAGGCCGAGGCGGAGCGCCGGCGCGAGGCGGAGCTGATCCGGCCTCTGTCGCAGCCCCAGGCTCCGTCGGCCGACCCCGGCACGGGCACGGGAGCGGGCACAGGAACGGGCACCGACGCGGCAACGATCGCAGGTGCGAACGCGGGAACGGCCGCCGGCCCCGGACTGGAGGCCGTGACCGGCGGTGACACCGCCGGCATCTACGCGGCCAAGGCGGCGAAGGTGCTCGCCTTCGCACGCACCCAGATCGGCAAGCCGTACGTCTGGGGCGCCTCGGGGCCGAGTTCGTACGACTCCTCGGGCCTGACCCAGGCGGCGTGGCGGGCGGCCGGCGTCGAGCTGCCGCGCAGCACGAGCGACCAGGTGGACACCGGCACGCGCGTCACCACCGATGACCTGCTCCCCGGCGACCTGGTCTTCTTCTACGACGACATCAGCCACGCCGGCATCTACATCGGCGACGGCATGATGATCCACGCGCCCAAGCCGGGTGCGAACGTGCGTGAGGAATCGATCTACTACCTGCCGATCTACGGCAGCGTCCGCCCGGCCTGAGCCTGACCCGGCCGCGGCGCCCTGCGGACCCCGTCACGGCGCCCTGCGGACCCGACGGATCCGACCCACCGGGGTCGGGTCCGTCGGGGGCCGGGGTCAGGTCCAGAGCGTGGCGATGAGGATGTTGGCCACGGTCAGCCCGCCCACCGCGCCGAACAACGGCTTCTCGGCTGCCTCGTCGTCCCGCTTCACGTAGACGATGCCCATGATCACGACCAGGACGGCCAGCTTGACGCCGATCTTGATGTTGTTGAGCGGCTGGTCGTCGGCCTGGTTGAGGCCCACCAGCACCATCCCCGTGATCAGCATGGTGAGGGCGCCGTGCAGCATCGCCGGGGTGAAGCGCGCCGTACCGGCGCTCATCGCCTTCATCTGGGTCAGGAAACCGCCGAGCAGGGCGGCTATGCCGATGATGTGCAGGGCGACGAAGACATTGATCAGTACGTCCATGCCGGGAGCGTAGCCCGGCCCATATCACCCGCCTTCGGTGAGGTGTGGCTTACTTCCGCTATCGGTCGGGTCCGTCCGGAAGAGCACGCTCCACCTGGCCGTCATGATCGCGAAACGCTCCGGAACCTTCACCTCCCGCCAATACCCGCCATGTCGAGGCCGGGCTGTGACCGTGCGCCCTAACGTCCTGCGTACGGCCCTCATGGGGCCGTACCGGGCGGCCGTACCGCACGGAGTCAACGGAACCGAAGGAAACGGACCCCGCCCCCGTGGCAGCGCACCGAAACCACCGCAAGCCCAGACAGCGCCTGTTCACCGGCCAGGCCGGCCGCACCGCGGCGACGCTCGCGCTCGCGGGAGCCGCGACCGCCACCGCGGCGGGCCCCGCGCAGAGCGAGCCCCGGCTCACCCCCGCGCAGATCAAGGCCGAGGTCGACACGCTGTACGCGCAGGCGGAGGCGGCCACCGAGCAGTACAACGGGGCGAAGGTGAAGGCCGACGAGGCCCGTGCCTCCCTCACCGAGCTGCGTGACGAGGCCGCGCGCAGGACCGACGGGCTCAACGCCTCGCGCGCCGAGCTGGGCTCGATCGCCACCGCGCAGTACCGCAGCGGCGGCCTCGACCCCGCCGTACAGCTCGCCCTCAGCTCCCGGCCCGAGGACTACCTGGAGCAGGCCGGTGTCGCGGAGCGGGCCGGCAGCAGGCAGGCGGCCGGCGTCGCGGGGATCCGCCGGGAGCTGTCACGGATCGCCGGGCTGCGCTCGCGGGCGGACACCCAGCTCGCCGATCTCACGGCCCGCCGCGCCGAGCTGGCCCGGCACAAGTCCACGATCCAGCGGAAGATCGGCTCCGCCCAGCGACTGCTCGACGAGCTCACCGCCGAGCAGCGCGGCCGGTACGAGGCCCGGGGCGGAACGGGGCAGCAGGACGGCGGAGACCCGGCCCGCGCGGACCGGGGGACGCCACGCGGCACGGCAGCGGCGCCGAACGCGCGGGCCGAGGCCGCCGTCGCCTTCGCTTACGGCGCGATCGGCAAGCCGTACGTGTGGGGCGCGACCGGTCCCGGCTCCTTCGACTGCTCGGGGCTGACCCAGGCCGCGTGGCATGCCGCCGGGGTCGCCCTGCCCCGTACCACCTACACGCAGATCAACACGGGCCGGCGCGTCGCCCGCTCCGAACTGGCCCCCGGTGACCTGGTGTTCTTCTACTCGGGCATCAGCCATGTCGGGATCTATGTGGGCGGCGGGCAGATGATCCACGCACCCAGGCCCGGTACGGCGGTCCGGCTCGCGCCGGTCGACGAGATGCCGTTCGCGGGCGCCGCCCGGCCCCTCTAGCGTCCCTCCAGGCTCCCTCCAGGCTCCCTCCCAGGTCCGGCTGACGTTCCCTCCCGGACCGCCTGACACCCTTCCTGGAGCGTCCGTCTGACGCCCTTTCCGGTCCGTCCACGCGTCGTCGGCCTCCGACCGCCCCTGACGGCCCACGCCGGAGTGCCCCGCCCGCGGTTGCGGGTCACGATGTGCAGCAAGCGGTCCGCTCATCGGCCCGCGAGGTGAGACGGGGCACGCCGGGCCGGGAACGGCGGGGTGATCGGAGAGGGGCGGTCGTGAGACGAGCCACCGCTGTCAGGGCAACGGCCCTCGTGGCCGGCGCACTGTTCGTCCTGGCCCCCGTGGGGGTAACCCCGAAAGGCTGCGGGGATCTCTCCGGCGGCAGACTCTGCGTCGAGGGTCCTATCGGCGGCGCGGGCCCCTTCACCACGCGGTACGTACGCCACGGGGACGAGCCCGAGATCCGCGTACGCCTCGGCTACCAGCGCAAGGACGCCCGGCTCACGGCCTTCCCCGGCTGGTTCGGCACACAGCCCACCCGGCACGGCCGCGCCGAGCTGACCGGCGTCATCGACACCCTGCCCGGTGAGTGCATCCGCGGCGTGCTGGACCACCGGGGGCGGCTGTACGTCACCGGGTGGCACTGCTCGTAGCCGTCCGGCCCGCCGGGCGGCCGTGAGCCTGAGCCGTGAGCCGTCAGACCAGTCGGCGGGCCGTCGCCCAGCGGGTCAGCTCGTGCCGGTTGGAGAGCTGGAGCTTGCGCAGGACCGCGGAGACGTGGGACTCCACGGTCTTCACCGAGATGAAGAGCTGCTTGGCGATCTCCTTGTAGGCGTATCCGCGGGCGATGAGCCGCAGCACCTCGCGCTCGCGCTGGGTGAGCCGGTCCATGTCCTCGTCGACCGGAGGCGCGTCCGTCGAGGCGAAGGCGTCCAGGACGAAGCCGGCCAGCCGGGGCGAGAAGACCGCGTCGCCCTCCTGGACCCGGAAGATCGAGTTGACCAGGTCCGTGCCGGTGATCGTCTTGGTGACATAGCCGCGGGCGCCGCCCCGGATGACGCCGATGACGTCCTCCGCCGCGTCCGAGACCGAGAGCGCCAGGAAACGCACCGGGTTCTCCGCCGCCGCCATCATGGGGGCGCTGCGGCGCAGCACCTCGACCCCGCCGCCGCCCGGCAGATGGACGTCGAGCAGGACGACCTCGGGACGGGTCGCGGTGATCACGGTGATCGCCTGGTCGACGTCGGCGGCCTCGCCGACGACCTCGACGCCGGTCTCCTCCGTGCGGCCGATCTCCGCCTGGACGCCCGTACGGAACATCCGGTGGTCGTCGACGAGCACGACGCGGACCCGGCGGCCGTCCCCCGCCGGGTCCCCGCTCGCCGCGGGAGTGGATTCGGCGTGTACGCCCTCGCTCATGGTCTGTGCCCCTCGCCCTCGTCGCTCCGCCGCGGTCTGCGCGGCTCTCGTACCGTACGGTCCCCGCCCGGCGACCGGTCCATCCCCTGTGGGTCGGTGTGCTCCGTCCCCTCGGCCGGCGCGTTCTCTCCCCGCGGCCGGCGCGCTCCGTCCGTCAGTCGTCGGCGCGCTCCATCTCCAGCTCGACCTCCGTGCCGCCGTCGGGCACCGCGCGCAGCCGGGCCGTGCCCCCGTTGCGCTGCATCCGGCCGATGATCGACTCGCGGACGCCCATCCGGTCGTCCGGCACGGCGTCCAGGTCGAATCCCGGGCCGCGGTCGCGCACGGAGAGGAAGACCGTACGCCCCTCGACCTCCGCGAACACCTGGACGGCGCCGCCCTCGCCACCGTACTTGGCGGCGTTGACCATCGCCTCGCGCGCTGCCTGCATCTGCGCGGACAGCTTCTCGTCGAGCGGGCAGTCGCCGACGACCACGACCTCGATCGGGACCCCGTGGTAGTCCTCCACCTCGGCCGCCGTCCGCTTCACCGCGTCGGCGAGGGTGGTGGGCTCGTCCGCCTCGTCCTTGCCGGTGCCCTCCGGCTTGTAGAGCCAGGCGCGCAGCTCGCGCTCCTGGGCGCGGGCGAGCCGGCGGACCTCTCCCCCGTCGTCCGCGTTGCGCTGGATGAGCGTCAGGGTGTGCAGGACCGAGTCGTGGACATGCGCGGCGACCTCGGCGCGCTCCTGGGCGCGGATCCGCATCAGCCGCTCCTCGGAGAGGTCCTGGGTCATCCGGACGAGCCAGGGCCCGGCGAGCAGGGCGGTCCCGGCGACGACGGCGATCGCGCCCGTCAGCACATTGCCGAACTGGGCCGCCGAGCCGCGCACCACCACGAAGACGGCGAGGCCGAGGCCGACCAGCGCGACGCCGGCGAGGCTCCGGGCCAGCTGGAATATGCGGTGGCGGCGGCCGATCTCCGTCCAGCGGGCACGGCGCGCGTTGTCCGCCTGTCGCCAGACGAGGACGACGCCGACGCCGATCAGCAGCATGGGCCAGATGTAGCGGTCGGCGTGGCTGCGGCCCAGGCTGACATTGCCGATGAAGGTGGCCGCGCTGACGACCAGCGCGAGCAGGGCGAAGAGCTGCCCCTTGTCGGGCTTGCGCAGCCGGCGTCTGCCGTCGGGGCTGATCTCGAAGAGCGGGCGCGACTCGACGGCCCGTCCTCCGACGCCGAGCGGGACGACGATCCAGAACACGGCGTAGAGCAGGGCGCCCAGGCCCTGTGAGAAGAAGAAGAGGAGGAAGACGAGCCGGACCCAGACCACCGGCAGTCCGAGATGACCGGCGAGCCCGCGCGCGACGCCGCCGAGCAGCCGGCCGTCCGCGCTGCGGTACAGCTTGCGCGGCGGCAGCTCCTCGGGCCCGGGGGCGCGGGAGTGCGGCGGCGCGGCGGGGCGAGGCGGAGCGGCTGGCATGACACCGATGGTCACACGGCGGGGTGCGGCAGGGCATCAGGGTCGTACCCCTGACGCGACCCTGATCCGTTCCCGGGGGCGGGGCGGGGCCAATATCAGGGTCAGACCGGGGTCGTCGCCGGTGGAGACCGGGCCCTCGCACCGTCACCATGGGCGTATGACCCAGCCGCCGACTCAGCCGCCGTCCTCGCCGACCGCGCCGTCCGACGCGTCACCTCCGCCGTCGGGCGCGGACGCGGTCCCGGGCGCGTCCGTGCCCCTGCAGCGCAGTTCCCGTCAGAAGGTGTTCGCGGGGGTGTGCGGGGGGCTCGGGCGGTATTGCGACGTGGACCCCGTCATCTTCCGGATCGTGCTCGGTGTCCTCGCGGCCGCGGGCGGGCTCGGGCTGATCTTCTACGGCTTCGCGTGGCTGCTGCTGCCGCTGGAGGGCGAGGAGGAGAACGAGGCGCGCAGGCTGCTGTCGGGGCGGGTGGACGGCGCGTCGCTGATCGCCGTGCTGATGGCGCTCGCGGGGTGCGGTCTTTTCCTGTCGATGCTGGACAACGGGGAGACGCTGAGTTTCGCCGCGATGCTGTCGATCGCGGTCGTGGGGTCGGCGGTCTGGTCTCAGCACCGGCGGGGGACGCTGCCGGACGGCGGGCCGCTCGATCCGGCGACGGCGCACATGGTGGCGGAAGCTCCTCCGGAGACGAAGGCGCCGCCGACGCCGGGCACCCCGTCGTGGTGGCGGGACCCAATCGTGAAGGACGGCTCCACGGGCCCCGTGGGGACGGACTACATGTGGGGGCCGGAGGACGCGCGGATGGAGGCGCGGCCGTGGGAGTGGCACAAGGACGGCGGGGACGGAGCGGGCGACCGGGACCGGGCCGGTGTCCGGATACGGGAGTCCCGCCCCCGGGGCCCGCGGGGGATCGCCGGGATCGTCTTCCTGCTGGCGCTGCTGGCGGGTGGGACCGGGACCGGGCTGTCCTGGGAGAGCCGGCCACTGGGCGCGAGCCTGGAGATCGGGCTGACCGCCGCGCTCGCGGTGTTCGGGCTCGGGATCGCGGTCAGCAGCTTCCTGGGCCGTACGGGGGCGGGCACGGTCTTTCTGACGGTGGTCACGGCGGGGCTGCTCGCCGGGAGCGCGGCCCTGCCGCAGAACATCACGACGGAGTGGGCTCGCCGGGACTGGGCGCCGGTGTCGGTGGCGGCGGTGCAGCCGCGCTACGAACTGGGGTCGGGCATCGGCACCCTCGATCTGGGCGGGCTCGCCATTCCGAAGGGGCGGACGGTCACTTCGTCGGCCGAGGTGGGCGCGGGACAGCTCAAGGTCGTCGTACCGGAGGGAGTGACGGTGAAAATGACGGCGAAGGCCGGTCTCGGGGACATCCGGCTGCCGGGTGAGCCGCCGAACGATGTGGACATATCGCCGGCCCAGTCGCGGGGGCGCGTGCTGGCGCCGGCCGCGGGCAGCGCTCCGGCGGGGACGCTGCTGTTGACCCTGAAGGTCGGACTCGGACAGGTGGAGGTGTCCCGTGCTGCTTCATGAGTTCCGGCCGGGCCGGCTGATCGTGGGGCTGACGGCGCTGACGGCGTCCGCCGCGTACGCGGGCGACGCGGCGGACGCCTGGCACACACCGTGGTTCGCGGCGCTGCCCCTGGTCTTCTTCGGGCTGTTCCTGGCGGCCGTGGTGACCTTGGGCCACTACCTCATACGCCGGCGTCGGTCGGCGAGGACGGCGTCCAGGGAGAACGTCGGCGCTCCGGCGAGCACGAGCGGCAGCCAGGCCATGAGATAGGGGAGGTCGTTGCCGTAGTAGTACGGCGTGGCCTGCCAGCTCACCGTGAGCCAGAGGCTGAGCGAGATCAGGGCGCCGCCGAGTGCGGCGATCCGGGTGAGGAGGCCGAAGAGGGCGCCGAGGCCGACGGCGAGTTCACCGATGGCGATGGCGTATCCGAAGCCGGCGGGGCTCTTGAGGGCCAGGTCGACGAGGGCGGGGATCGCGGAGCTGTCGCGGACGCCCCGCATCATCTCGCCGACGGAGCCGCTGCCGGTGGCCGAGAAGAAGCCGCTCTGGGTGAGCTTGTCGATGCCCGCGTAGATGAAGGTGACGCCGAGGAAGATCCTCAGCGGCAGGAGTGCGTGACGCGTGGCGCTCTCCCGCAGGCCGGGGCGCTCACCGCCGAGCCCTCCGTAACCGTCCATCCGGTAGCCGTGTGTCATCGCCGGGTCCGCCTCTCCCTGTCCCGCACCGCTGCCGCGGAGGCGGCTGCCCCCACGTGCCCTGTCCCTGCATACGCAGGGAACACATCCGGCGCTCAGTGAACCAGCCGTTGGGCAGCGCGGGGCGGGCCTACCCGGAAAAGACGTGAAAACTCTTCATCGAAACAGGAGCAACAATCGGCCGAATTCGCTCAGTCCATGACTTCGATGATCACGCGGTTGGTTTCGATCCCCGCCGCGGTGACGACCTGCACCTCGACGGCTCCGGGCTCCACCTCCACCGGTACGGGCACGGTGAGTGAGGTGTCCGCCGGGTTGGCGAATCCGCCGGGGACGGGCACCAGCGGCACATGGACGTGGACCGCGCCGATCCGGACGACCATCCGGGCCAGCCGGTCCGGGGTGCCGGCGCCGGGCGGGACGAATCCGGCGCCGCGGATCTCGATGTCGTCGCCGGTCCGGATGGGGGCGTCGAGATCGCCCGCCTCCCTGGCCCGAACGACGGAGAGCACGACGGGGCGCCCGCCCTCGGCGTACTTCCCGGCGAAGTAGGTGGCGGCGGAGACCCCGACGAGGAGGGCCAGCGCCCAGGGCAGATCGGGTAGTTGCTCGGGGCGCCGGGCGAGCCGTACGGCGGCGAAGACCACGGCGACGGCGTTCACCAGCGTGTACTGCACATCGGTGAAGCTGCCGCGTCCGCCGTCGTCGCAGAGCAGGTCGGCGAGGCGGGGCCGGTCGGCGCGCACCTTCTGGAGCCGCTGGCCCAGCACCCGTACGGACACCACCCGGCGCACGACGACGGCGATGGCGCACACCACGGCGAGGACGCTCACCAGACCCGCGCCCCGGGCCAGTTCGAGACCGGCGATCAGTTCGTCGCGGCGGCGGTGCCCGGAGGCGCCGGCGAGTTCGAAGGCGAGGACGAGCACGGCGTAGACGACGAGCAGCACCCAGGCGGAGGCGACGGTCCGTGAGGTCGAGAGCCGGTTGTCCTCACCGATCAGCGGCGCGAGCAGCCCGCCGCGGGCGCGGTGCAGCCACGCGGCGGCGGTCAGCAGCCCGGCGCAGAGGACAGCGGCGACCAGTCCGGCCGTCCGGGCGAGGGTCCAGCCGGTACCGATCGCGGTCACCGCCTGCGCCAGCAGGAGCAGGACGACGCAGCCCCAGGCAGCGAACAGGGTGTGCCGCCAGACGGTGTGCAGCCAGGCGTCCCCCGCCTCACGGCTGCGGTCCGCCACCGCGCGGGCGGACTGGGTGAGTTCGTCGGACACCCACTGCCGGGAGGCACCCACGGAGTGCGCGACAGCGGCGGGCAGCCCCTGCCCGGCGGCCAGTTCATCGCGCTTCGCCAGAAACGCGGCCACGGCTCTCCGGTGCCCTTCCCGAGCCCCGTGCGGACAGTCCCCGCACGCACAGCCACCGCTGTGCACGCCCTGCCGCACCTCTTGCACCGCCACGCCGATTGCCGCCTTCCCCGCCCCGCGCCTCAGCCCGGGTCCCGCCCGGATGAACTTCCTTGCATCGCAAGGAAATTGTCCCGCACGAAGGGAGGGGTATGTGAAGTTTGCCGGGTCGGTGCGGGTGACAACATCGTTACGGTGTTGACCCGCGAACCCGCCGGACCACCGGGCTCAGCCCTCCGTGGGACGGCGCCGGTTGATCGCGGTGAGGTCGATGCTGATGGCGAACGGCTCCTTCAGCTCCAGCCGCTCGCGGTGGATGCCGGTCGGGACGTAGGCATGGGTGGCCGGGTCGAGTTCGTAGCTGTAGACGACGGGGAAACCGCGCTCTTCCTCGACCCGCCAGAAGTAACGCACCCCGGCGGCGGCGTACTTGCGCGGCTTGACGTCACGGTCGCGCTCCACGGAGTCGTCGGAGACGACCTCGACGGCGAGAACAATGTCTTCCGGCCTGTGCCAGGTCTGCCGCGGACCGGTATCCCCCTCCACGCGGTACACCAGGATGTCCGGCTCAGGGCGATTCTTGTGATCGATCCTGATGGTCATCTCACGATCGACGTCAAGTTCATCAGGCGCCTGGTCGAGCAGCGCACGCTCCAGCAGACGCATGGTGCGCATATGAAATCGAGTCTGCGGACTCATGAGGACGAGGCTCCCGTCGATCAGCTCGGTGTGCGGCGGGAGGCCCGGAATCCGGTCGAGGTCGTCCGCGGTCCAGCCCCCGGCGGGCGGGATCGGCCACTGGTATCGCGGTTCCAGCCCGTGCTCAGGTGCGGCGCTCATGATTACTCCCATACGACGGAGTCTGACCCCTACCAGCAGCCTACCCAGGCGATACGACGACGCCGCCGCCCAAACGAATGAGCGACGGCGTCGGCGTTGACCAGCCAGGGGCGGCTACTCCCACTCGATGGTGCCCGGGGGCTTGCTCGTCACGTCGAGGACCACGCGGTTGACGTCGGCCACCTCGTTGGTGATGCGGGTGGAGATCTTCGCCAGTACGTCGTACGGCATCCGCGTCCAGTCCGCGGTCATCGCGTCCTCCGACGAGACCGGCCGCAGCACGATCGGGTGGCCGTAGGTGCGGCCGTCGCCCTGGACGCCCACGGAGCGCACGTCGGCGAGGAGGACCACCGGGCACTGCCAGATCTCGCGGTCCAGGCCCGCCGCCGTCAGCTCCTCGCGGGCGATGGCGTCCGCGTCGCGCAGCAGGTCGAGGCGCTCGCGCGTGACCTCGCCGACGATACGGATCCCCAGGCCGGGGCCCGGGAACGGCTGGCGCTGGACGATCTCGTCCGGCAGGCCGAGCTGCTGGCCGACCATCCGGACCTCGTCCTTGAACAGCTTGCGCAGCGGCTCGATGAGCTGGAACTCGATGTCGTCGGGGAGCCCGCCGACGTTGTGGTGCGACTTGATGTTGGCGGTGCCGGTGCCGCCGCCGGACTCCACCACGTCCGGGTAGAGAGTGCCCTGCACGAGGAATGCGACGTCCTCGCCCTCCGCGCCCGCCTCCGCGACGATCTCCGCCTGGGCCTGCTCGAAGACCCGGATGAACTCCCGGCCGATGATCTTCCGCTTCTGCTCGGGGTCCGAGACCCCGGCCAGCGCGGTGAGGAAGCGCTCCTCGGCGTCGACCACCCGGAGCTGCACGCCCGTCGCGGCGACGAAGTCCTTCTCGACCTGCTCGGTCTCGCCCTTGCGCATCAGACCGTGGTCGACGTATACGCAGGTGAGCTGGGATCCGATGGCCCGCTGCACCAGCGCCGCGGCCACCGCCGAGTCCACGCCGCCGGAGAGCCCGCAGATGGCGCGCTTGGTGCCGACCTGCTCACGGATGAGCGCGACCTGCTCGTCCACCACATTGGCGGTGGTCCAGGTCGGCTCGATGCCCGCGCCGCGGTAGAGGAAGTGCTCCAGGACCTGCTGGCCGTGCGTGGAGTGCATGACCTCCGGGTGGTGCTGCACCCCGTACAGCTTCTTCTCGTCGTTCTCGAACGCGGCGACCGGCACGACGTCCGTGGAGGCGGTGACCGTGAACCCCTCGGGCGCGGCGGAGCAGGCGTCGCCGTGCGACATCCAGA
The DNA here is from genome assembly GCF_042752355.1 of Streptomyces sp. NPDC059255. Taxonomy (NCBI): domain Bacteria; kingdom Bacillati; phylum Actinomycetota; class Actinomycetes; order Kitasatosporales; family Streptomycetaceae; genus Streptomyces; species Streptomyces sp. NPDC059255. Next base: position 253,642 of record NZ_JBHYZP010000006.1, on the reverse strand, counting down.
CGGACTGCTCGGCCGGGGTCCCTTCGAAGAGGGTGGAGCCGGTCTTCGAGACGCGCAGGGAGGTACGGCCGTACTCACGCGCCCCCGTGTTGTCGACGGTCCCGCCGAGCGTCGTCGCCATGAGCTGGAAGCCGTAGCACATGCCGAGGATGGGGACACCGGCCTCGAAGAGCGCGCGGTCGACGCTCGGGGCGTTCTCCGCGTACACGGAGGACGGGCCGCCGGAGAGGATGATCGCCTTGGGCTTCCTGGCCAGCATCTCGGCCACGGGCATCGTGGACGGGACGATCTCGCTGTAGACCCGGGCCTCGCGGACGCGGCGGGCGATGAGCTGGGCGTACTGCGCGCCGAAGTCGACGACGAGTACGACGTCGGGGGCGGCGGGGGGTGCTGCTGGCACTGGGGGCGGCCTTCCGGCGGAGGTGGGACGTTCACACGGTGCTGACGGACAGCACGGTGCTGCTCTCCCGAGTCTAACGGGGGCGGTGCCGGGCGAGGGGCGGTCCCTGAACGGAGGTGAAGGGCGGTCCCTGAACGGAGACGGGTGGAGACGGGTGGAGCCCGCCCCGTCTCATCATCCGGCCCCGTTTTGCGGTCCGCCCGGACACCGGGTCCATACTGTGCCCATGCACAAGCAGCTCACCTTCGTCTTTACCTATGGCACCGGCCCGTCCGGCTGCCATGGTCGTGCTGCTTGAGCTGACAAGCGACTTCCCAGGCGCCCCGGGCCGACAAGGCCCGGGGCGTCTGTCGCGTTCGGGGCCGTACGGCTCAGGGCCCCCGAACCGACAAGGACCCGTCATGGCATCCGACACCACCGCCGTCACCGGCACCGCCGCCGCCCGCACGACCGCACGCCGCGAGAACACCGGCGCCCGCACCACCGAGGCCGCCTCGCTCATCGGCGGCGCGCGGGAGCGGATCGACGCGCTGGACGACCGCATCATCGGCCTCGTCCAGGAACGGATGGCGATCTCCGCCGTGATCCAGGACGCCCGGATCACCTCCGGAGGGCGGCGCGTGAATCTCTCCCGGGAGATGGAGATCCTCGCCCGCTACCGGGACGCCCTCGGCAAACCGGGCACCGCGCTGGCGATGACGCTGCTGGAGCTGAGCCGGGGCCGCGTCTGACACCGCCGCCGGCCTTGCTCGTCTCACCCTTACGGCACCGTGACCGCCCGCGGGGCCCGTTCGTTGGGCCGTACGGGCACGCAGCACACTTCATCGCAGTCGGGAGAAGGACCGCGTGGCTCCGCCGGGGCGTGCGACGGGTACGTCGTGGGACCTCGTCCCGGCGCCCGTGACCGGCCGGCAGGGGACAGCCGCCCGGTCGCCGGAGGAACGGCCGGTTCCGGGGACGCCCGGGACCGGCCTCGCGGCCACACGCTGTGACGCAGGCCACATAAAGATTCCGTGAAGACCGCTGCAACCATTCCCATGGGTCACAGGTCTTGCATGCGAAACAACGGCCTCACCCGTGACCCCACATCATCTGGGAGGGCCCAACGACTCCGCACCGCATCCTGTCGGTGCGCCGAATTTCGCTGAGGTCTTTCATGAAGCTCCGCCGCGCCATGGCGGTCGCAGCCGCGACCGCCGTCATCGCCCCCGCCGCGTTCTTCGCGGCGCCCGCCGCGTTCGCGACCGAAGGCGACACCACCACCCCGCAGACCTCCGCCGGGACACCCGGCTCCGAGACGCCCGACACCGAGACGCCCGAGGCCGGCGCCGGTGAGACCGGCGAAACGCCGCCCGTCGTGGAAACACCGCCGACCGACGAGGCCCCGGCACCGCCGGAGACCGACCCCGAGACCGAGAAGGAGACCCCGGACACTCCGCCCACCGAGCCCGAGGAGGAGGGCGCTCCCGAGGCCGGGAAGCCCTCGCCCAGCACCTCGCAGAGCACACCGGCGGCCGCGCCGTCCGAGACCTCGGCCGGCGAGGCCCCCGGCGACCCGATCGAGTGCGCCGACGACAGCGAGCTCGCGTTCGACGAGAACCTCAAGACCAGCCTGACCGGCCTGCCGGAGCGGATCGTCGCGGGCAGCGGCTTCCACGGGTTCAAGTTCAATGTGTCGAACAAGGGCAAGAACGTCTACACCCGCGTCGACCTCGCCGTCTTCGCCTCCCAGATCGACGAGAAGACCTGGGAGGACACCTCCAGCCACCTGACGCTCCAGTACAAGGACCCGGTGTCGGGCCAGTGGATCAACATCTCCCTGGACGAGAACGACGAGGGCGCCGGCTACCTCGGTTACACCGACATCCGGGCGAAGGAGTCGTTCTCCGTCGACCTGCGCCTGAGCGTGGACAAGTCCGCCCCGGCCGGTTTCGGTTACGTCATCGGCATCGGCGTCTACGCCGACGACAAGGGCAACTGCGTCCTGGCGGACGACTTCGCGTCGTACGAGTTCGACATCGCCGCCGCCGGTACGGACGCGGGCAACCCCGGCGAGGCCACGCCGCAGCCGCAGCCGCAGACCGGTGGCAAGAAGCCGATCCCGGCGAAGCCGGTCGGTAACACCGAGATCAAGCCGCAGGGTCACCTCGCGGAGACCGGTTCCTCCTCGACGGTTCCCGTCATCGGCATGGTGGGCGGGATCGCCGTCGTCGCCGGTGCCGGTGTGATGTTCGCGATGAAGCGCCGTCGTGACGGGGACGCCGCCGCGTAACACCCGCGGGCGGAACGGAACCGCTGAAGCTGGAGAGGCGCTGCACTCGGAGGGGGGTGCAGCGCCTCTCTGCGTCCTCGTCAGTTCGTTCGGGGCGGGACCGTCGGTATCCCCAGGAAGGGCAGCCTCAGCTCGCCGAACGCCCCCGCCGGGACCACCGGTGACCGTGGCTCCACGGGCGCGGGCCGCACGTACGGTGTCCCCGCGGCCTGCTCCGGGCGCGGATCGCGGTCCCCCTTGTTGGGCCAGAAGGACATCGCGCGTTCCGCCTGGGCGGTGATCGTCAGCGACGGGTTGACGCCCAGGTTCGCCGAGACCGCCGAGCCGTCGACCACGGAGATCCCGGGGTGCCCGTACAGCCGGTGGTACGGGTCGATCACGCCCTCCTCCGCCGATGCCCCGATGACGCATCCGCCCAGGAAGTGCGCGGTCAGCGGGGTGCCCATCAGCTCGCCCACGTTGCTGCCGGGGAAGCCGTTGATCTCCTCGGCCACGAGGGTCGCGGCGCGCGTGGCCTCGGGGATCTGCGTCGGGTTGGGGGCGCCGTGGCCCTGGCGGGCGGTGAGCAGGCCCTTGCCCACGCCGCCGGGTTTGCGGTACGTGGTGAGGGAGTTGTCCAGCGTCTGCATGACCAGCCCGATGATCGTCCGTTCCGACCATCTGCGGTACGAGAACGACCGGAGCAGCAGCACCGGATGGCGCACGGCGTTCCCGAGCCAGTTCCGGACGCGGTGGTCGCCGTACGGCACCTGGAGGATGCTGAGCGCGCCCATGGCGTTGGACCCCTTGCCGTACCGCACCGGCTCGATGTGCGTGGTCGGGTTCGGGTGGATGGAGGAGGTGATGGCGACGCCCCGGGTGAAGTCCGCCTTCGGCGCGCCGTGGCGTGCGCGGTAGCGCCGGTCCACGGTCCGCGCGCCCACCAGTGCCTCGGAGTTGGTACGGGTCAGGGCCCCGAGCCGGGACGAGAGGCGCGGCAGCAGGCCCCGGTCACGCATCGTGTGCAGCAGGGTCTGAGTGCCGTACGTACCGGCCGCGACCACGACATGACGGGCCCGGAACACTTTTCCGGGGCCGTCCGTTCCACCTTCTGAACGTGAACGGCTTGTTGTACGACCCATGCGCCGTTGGTCCGTCCGCACGGTGGTGACGCGCAGGCCGCCCTCCTCGTCCTCCGTGAGGGCGGTCACCGAGGTCATGGGGTGGATGACCGCTCCGGCCCGCTCCGCCAGGTGGAGGTAGTTCTCGGTCAGAGTGTTCTTCGCGCCGTGCCGGCAGCCCGTCATGCACTCCCCGCACTCGGTGCAGGCGCGGCGCGCCGGTCCCGTACCGCCGAAGTACGGGTCGTCCACCGTCGCCCCGGGGCGGGCCGTGGCCGTACCGGCCGCGTCCTCGCCGTCCCCGAAGAAGACGCCGACCGGGGCCGGACGGAAGCTGTCGCCCACGCCCATCGCCTCGGCCGCCGCCCTGAGGTGGACGTCCGAGGGGGTCGTCGTCGGATTGAGCCGTACGCCGAGCATGCGCCGCGCCTGGTCGTAGTACGGCTTCAGCTCCTGCTCCCAGTCGGTGATGGCGGCCCACTGCGGGTCCTCGAAGAAGGCGGCGGGCGGCACATACAGCGTGTTGGCGTAGTTGAGCGAGCCGCCGCCGACCCCGGCGCCCGCCAGCACCATCACGTTGCCGAGCAGATGGACGCGCTGGATGCCGTACAGACCGAGGGCCGGGGCCCAGAGATAATTCCTTATGTCCCAGGAGTTCTTCGGGAGCGTCTCACGGGTGAAGCGCCGGCCCGCCTCCAGGACTCCGACCCGGTACCCCTTCTCGGTCAGCCGCAGCGCGGAGACCGAGCCGCCGAAACCGGAACCGACGACGATCACGTCGTAGTCGTACCCGGCGTCATCGTCATGGTCGGGGTCGTATGCGTCCTTCTTCTGTGCCACCGGCTCTCCTCATCAGCGCAACGCCGCGGCGTCAGCGCAGCCGCAGCGCCTTCATCGCCCGCAGGTTCCGGCTCATGAAGGCCGCGTACCCCTCGTCGTCCATCCCGAAGGACGGCCCCATCGGAATGATCCGCTGCTCCGCCACCGTCTGGGCCTCGGTGTACTTGAGGATGCCCTCGGCGCCGTGGCGCCGGCCGAGACCGGATTCCTTCATTCCGCCCATCGGCGCCTGGACGCTGCCGTACGCGGACGCGTACCCCTCGTTGATGTTGACGGTGCCCGTGCGCAGCCGGGCCGCCACCGCGCGGCCACGGCGCGCGTCCCGGGTCCAGACGCTCGCGTTGAGGCCGTACGGCGTGCTGTTGGCGAGGTCGATCGCCTCGTCCTCGTCACCGAACCGGTAGAGCGAGACGACCGGGCCGAAGGTCTCCTCGGCGCAGACCGCCATGGGCGCCTCGACGCCTTCGAGGATGGTCGGTTCGTGGAAGTAGGGCCCGATGTCGGGGCGCGCGGCACCGCCCGCGACGACGGTGGCGCCCTTGGCGACGGCCTCCTCGACATGGCGCACGACGGCCGCCAGCTGCCGCTCCCCGGCGAGGGAGCCCATGTCGGCGCCGTACGCGAGCGAGCTGCCGAGCCGCATCGCCTTCGTCCGGGCGGCGAACCGCTCCACGAACGCGTCGGCGACCGACTCGTGCACGTACAGCCGCTCGATGGAGATGCAGAGCTGGCCGGCCGACGAGAAGCAGGCGCGCACCGCGCCCGCCGCGGCCTTCTCCACGTCCGCGTCGGCCAGCACCAGCATGGCGTTCTTGCCGCCCAGTTCGAGGGAGACGCCGACCATCCGGTCCGCCGCGCCCCTGGCCACCTCGCGGCCGGTCCGCGTGGACCCGGTGAACGAGACGTAGTCCGCGTGCCGGACCACCTCGGGGCCGATGACGGGCCCCTCCCCGAGGACGACCTGGAAGACCTCGGCGGGCAGCCCGGCCTCGATCAGCAGGTCACGGGCCCACAGCCCGGTGAGCGCGGTCTCCGTGTCGGGTTTCATGACGACGGCGTTCCCCGCGACGAACGCGGGCAGCGCGTCCCCCACGGTCAGTTCCAGCGGATAGTTCCACGGCGCGATCTGGCCGACGACCCCGCGCGGCAGGCGCGCCTCGGTGACCCGGGTCAGCAGCGGCACGGCGCCGGTGTGGCGCTTCGTGCGCAGGTACGACGCGGCCCTGCGCCCGTAGTGCCGGGCGGCCACGGCGACCGCCTGGACCTCCTCGTGGGCGTGCAGCCTGGCCTTGCCGGTCTCCAGCTGGATGAGGTCGAGCACCTCGGCCTGGCGCTGGAGGAGCAGATCGTGGAAGCGGAGCACCACCGCCGCCCTCCGACGCACCGGCAGCGCGGCCCAGACGGGCTGGGCGGCACGGGCCCGCTCGTAGGCGGTCGCCACGTCCTCGGGGGTGGACTCGGGCAGGTCCGCGAGCTTCTCCCCGGTGAACGGGGTGTGGCCGGCCGTGCGGCCGGAGCCGACGACGCCGCGCGTGAGCTGGGCGACCACCTCAGGGGTCACCACATCGGCCGCCGTACGGACCCCGGCCGGGACGGGCGCCACCGGGTTGGTGCCGGTCGCGGCCCCGGTCGTGGTGTCGGGCGCGGTGCCGGAGCCGGAATCGGCGGCGGAGGTGGGGGCGGGGGCCTGCGAGTCCGTCATGGCACCGAGCGTATTCCGTGGACGAGGCTTTGAATACCCAGCAGTAACAGCCAATCGGGGCGCGGGATCCGGCCCGGACGCGGGTGGCGCGTATGCCGCGCCCTCCGCGTGCCCGGAGCCTCGTACGCCGTGTCCTCCGGCCGCCTGCTTACGCCGCGTACTGCCCCGTACTGCCGTGTTCCGCCTCAGCCGCCGGACGCGCCCGATGCGCCGGTCGCGCCGGTCGCGCCGGTCGCACTCGAATCGCCGGATTCTTCGGGCGGCTCCGTCCAACTGCGCAGGATGGCGTCGAACTGCTTGCGGGTCTTGGCCCAGCCCTTCTCAGGGCCCGACATGTAGATCGCGTACTCCGTGGAGCTGTCGTCCGAGTAGTAGATCTGGTCGATGGCGTGCCGCTTGCCCGGGCGGTCGCCCGTCTCCAGCCAGGTGAACTCCCAGAGCGCGGCCTGCGCCTGATCCCGGTACCGGTTGGGCTGAAGCTCGATCAGGGTGTACTCCAGCCGCTCCCGCAGGCTCTGCTCCATGCTCTGCGCGTGCAGCATCGGGGTCTCGAAGTCCGGCGCCCCTATGCTGATCCGCAGCAGCGTCAGTCCGCCGTCCGGGCTGTAGTCGATCTGGGCACTGTCCGTCAGCCGCGTCCAGCCCTCGGGCAGGCTGACGCTGAAGCCCTCCGGCGCCGTGACGCGCTTCCAGCCCTTGGCGACGGTGCCGCCGGTGGAGCCGTCGGCGTCTTCGTCGTCGGCGGCGCCGCCGTCCGACTGCCCCGCCGAGGTGTTGGTCCCGCCCGCGCCGTCCGCCGTGCCGGAGCCGCCGTCCGAGAGCTTGAGGGCGACGAAGCCGGCGCCGCCGCCGAGGACCGCTGCCGCGACGACCGCCACGGCCACCGTGCGCCAGCGGCGCCCGCGCCCTCGGCGTCCCAGGGCCGTCGCGGCCGGGGTCGGGGCCGGCACCGGTACGGGTACGGGCGGAGGCGCGGCGGCGGGCATCGGCTCGGCCCGGGGCACGTGCGCGGTGGCGGAACTGCCGGACGGGCGACCGGAGTCGACGGGCCGGCCGGGACTCCCCGGGTACGCGGCGGGCTCGGCGGGCTTGTCGGGTTGGTCGGTGCCTGTCGGCACGACGCGCGTCGCGGCGTACGTCGGCGCCTCGCCCCGCGCGTCGGGTGCCGCCGGGGCGCCGGTCCCGTCCGGGCTCCGCCCCGCGGCCACCTCGCGGAGCATGCGCTCGCACCCGGCGGTGTCCGGCCGCCCCGCCGGGTCCTTGCGGAGCAGCGCCGTGATGACCGGGGCGAGGGCGCCGGCCCGGTCGGGGTGGGCCGGCTCGTCGCTGACGACCGCCTGCATCGTGGTCAGCGGCGAACTGCGGCGGAACGGCGAGGTCCCCTGCACGGCCGTGTAGAGCGTGACGCCCAGCGACCAGAGGTCGGAGGCGGGGCCGGGGTCCTTGCCCCGTACCCGCTCGGGCGCCAGATAGTCGATGGAGCCGACCACTTCGCCGGTCCTGGTGATCGTCGCGTCGCCCTCGATCGCCGCTATGCCGAAGTCGGTGAGCAGGACGCGGCCGTCCCGCGCGAGCAGGACGTTGCCCGGTTTCACATCGCGGTGCAGCACCCCGGCGGAGTGCGCGGCGCGCAGCCCGCCGAGGACCGCGAGGCCGATTCTGGCCACCTCATGGGGGTCGAGCCGGCCGGACTCCTTCGTGGCGTCGGCGAGGGACGGGCCGTCGACGTACTCCATGACGATCCACGGCCGGTCGTCGTGGTGGAGGACGTCGTGGACGGTGACGACGGCCGGGTGGGTGATCCGGGCGGCGGCGCGCGCCTCCTTCTGGGTGCGGCGGTGGAGTACGGCACGGTCCGCCTCGGAAACGTAAAGCCCCGCGGTCAGTTCCTTGATGGCGACCGTGCGGTGCAGTACCTCGTCGTGCGCGCGCCAGACCTTGCCCATGCCGCCGCTGCCGATGACCTCGCCCAGCCGGTAACGCCCGGCAAGCACCGGTCCGTCACCGGTACCCGCCCGGGCCGTGTCCGTACCCGTAGCCGCGCCCGTGCCTGTGTCCGCGCCCATACTCTGCGAATGCTCCACGTCCCAGCCCCGTTCCTTGGGACCACAGGGTACGGAGGGAACAGGGTGACGGGAAGCGCGGGTCCTCTCAGCCCGTCACACGGTAGGTGTTGGTGGCCTGTTGGTATATCTCGGAGACCTTGTCGCGCTGGTCGTCCGGGCCGATGACCTGCACTATGTGGTAGCGGCCTGCGATGATCATCGCCAGGTTCCGTACGTAGACCTGGCGTCCGCTGCTGTCCTGCCAGGTGTACTGACCCTCCGCCATGGCCTGGCTGCCCACGTCGATCCGGCGAAGTCCGGTGGCGCTGGACCAGGAGGAGTCGCGGAACGGCTGGAGCTCCCGTTCCTTGTCGCTCTGATAGGCGAGCGGGTCGTCACCGTTGTCCGCCACGCTGTCCCGGCCGGGGACGACGATCAGGGTGAAGTCGCCTCCGACGTAGCGGACTTGGCCGCTGTCGTTGATGGGACGCCGCTGCCAGTCCTTGTCGACCGCCGTGCGGAAACCTTCGGTGTCGTCCCGTAGTTCGTAGCCGTTGGCGACATTGTCCGCGGGTCCCGAGGTCTGGGGCGCGGAGGTGTTCGGGCTGCCCGTCGGGGTGCCGGAGGACGCCTCGCCGGTCGGGGTGGGGTCCGGGGACCGCGGCGCGGACGAGGCGCCCGGGGACTCCTCGCTGACGCGCTGCCCCTGCTGTTGGGTGGTGTCGGCCTTCGGCATGAACATCACGGCGTACACGACGGCACCGACGACGAGGAGCAGTATCAGCATCAGCAGAGTGCGGCCCAGGGAGCGCGGGCCGCGCCTCTTGTCGTCACGGTCCCGCCGGCCCCCCGACCGGCCGCCCGGCCGGTCGTCGGACCCGGCGTCCAGCATGCTGTCCAGGCCGCCGTCGTCGAAGCGGTCGCGCTGGTCCTGCCGGTCGTGCCGGTCCTGCCGGAAGAGTTCCTCGGTCCCGGGCCCCAGCGGCGCCTCGTACCGCCTCAGCTCCTCGGCGCCGCCCCTGGGGGGCCTGCCCGCCGTCTCGAACTTCCCGGCCTTCCCCGCCTTCCCTGCCTTTTCCTTGCGCTCGTTGCCCTTCTTCTGGCGGTGCCGCCCCAGGTCCCGGCGCCGCCGCCGGCGGACCAGCTCGCCCCTGCGCCGCTTTATCGGCAGCCGCGTGGCGTCCTCGGACAGCAGCGGGACGACGTCCAGACCGGCCTCCGGCTCGGGCGCGGACCGCACGAGCGAGCGCAGCCAGCCGCGCAGCTCCTCGAAGTCCGGCCGCTCGGTGGGGTCCTGACGCAGCAGCGACTCGACGACGGGCCGCAGCGGCCCGCACTCCTCGGCGAACGCGGGCGGCTCGGCGCAGACGAGCTGCACCAGCTCGATGGCGCTCTCCTCCGGATACGGGGCATGGCCCTGCACCGCGCGGTAGAGCAGCGCGCCGAGCGCCCACAGGTCGGTGGCGGGTCCGATGGGCGGCGCGAGCTGCCAGTTCTCGTGTACGGGACCGGCCTGCTCGGGCGACCAGCGCTCCGTGACGGCGCCGACGACGGCGATCCGGGCCTGCCGGGCGCGCTCGGCCGCGAGGGGCGTGGCAGGACCGCGGTAGGCGGGCGAGGCGCTGTTCGACATGACCTCGTCCCACCGGCCGGTGCCGAGGCCCGGCCGGGCCGCCCCGACGTCGCCCGCCCCGGCACCCGCCCCGGATCCGAAGCCTGCCGGGGAGCCCGCGCCGGAACCGGGACCGGTGCCGGAGTACGGGGTGTCGCCGCCCCGGGCCATGACCAGGTCGGTACCGGGCCGGTGGTCCGCGTCGCCGCGCGCGGGCAGCCCGGAGGTGGCGCCGCCCGCGCCGTACGGCCCTGGGCCGCCGTAGGGCGTTGGGCCGCCGCCCGGGAGGCCGCCGCCACCGGCGGGTACGGAGCCCGATGCGTCGTTCCAGGACGCCGGGCCGTCGCGCCATGTCCCGGCGAGCTGGGGGCGGTAGGGGGTGGGCGGGTCGTCGTCCTCGTCCGCGTCGGCGTCACCGTCCGGATCGGCGGCCGAGAAGCCGCGCGGCTGGGCCCACCAGTCCGGTTCGGGACCGGCGCCGCGCGGCGCCTCCTGGGGCCCGTTCCGCGTGCCGCTGTCCGCCGTTCCGCCCTCACCGGAATCCGCTCCGGTCCCGGTACCCACGGCGCCGGGGCCGGTGTGCGTACCGGTATCCACGGAGCCGGAGCCGGTGCCCACGGAGCCGGAGCCGGTGCCGGTGCCCACGGAGCCGGTGCCGGGCTCGGGGAGCGGGGGCACCGCGGTCCTGCCGGAGTTCTGGTCCTCGCCGGCCCGCGCGGCGGCGCGGGCGCCCGCGCGGTACGCGGCGATGGCGCCGGCGCGCGCGGCGCGGATGTCTCCCGAGGCGTTACCGCTCGGCAGCGCGGGCTGGCCGCCGAACGGGGCCGGCACCCCCGGGGTCGCGCCCTGCGGACGGGGGAAGGCACCGGACGTACCGGACGAGGCGCCCTCCCGGTACGGGGACTCGGGGCGCGCCTTCTCCAGTTCGGCGCGGCCGGAGGAGCCGGGCAGGCCCGCCGTCGGCCCCGGCTCGTACGCCGGTCCCTGGCGGGTGGCGCCGGGCACTCCGCCGGACGGCGCGAACCCTTCGGGCAGCCCGAGCCGCCCCTCGGAGCCGAGCTGACCGTCCGGGCCGAAGTGCTCCTGGGCCCCCAGCCGTCCCGCCCCGTCGACCGGATCGGAACTCTGCCCCTGGCCCCGACCCTGCCCCTGACCCGAGTAGGTGTCAGGATCCGGTTCGAGGGCGGGCTCCGGATCGGGATCCGGCGGCTCCGGCACCGGCGCGTAGCCGCACAGGGCCTCCTCGGCCGCGCCCGCCGCGAGCCCGGTCAGCACGACCCGCCCGTCGTCACAGACGAGCACGGTGCGGACGGTGATGTTCCGGTGCGTCCAGCCGTGCGCGTGCACCACGCGTACGGCCGTGAGCACGTCGGAGGCGATCTCGGCCGCCCGGTAGGGATTGAGCGGCTTCTCGGCGAGCAGCGCGGCCAGCGGCCTGGCGGCGACCAGTTCACTCACTATCCACAGCGAACCGGACTCCGCGAAGACGTCGAAGACCTGGTCGAGGCGCGGGTGATCGGGGATCTGGGCGGCGCTCTGCGCGGCCTCGATGGCCCGCCGTACCGCCGGATCCGTATGCCTCCGTGCCGAGGAACGCCCGTGGACGCGCCGCGACGCTCCGCCGTCGGTCTCCACGACCTCGGCCTCCACGACCTCCGGCAGCGGCACCTGCCTGACGAGGACTTCCTGTCCGCTGTACGTGTCGAACGCGCGCGTCTCGACGAGTTCGTACTCGTCGGAGGGCGGCAACGGCAGGCGATAGCGGTCTGCGAGCACTCGACCCGCGTATTCGTCCACGACGCCTCCCCACAAACAGGCCGTCTCCTGGTCACGGAGACCCGCGTAACCGCCAATTCCGGTCGTTTACCGGCTCATTGTGGATGCGTACGGTTCGCGAGTTCTCACGATACGTGGCGGCGGGGGAACATGCCGCAGGGTCGCGGCAACCCGCTGCGGAACGTTCGCATCCGGTATTCCGCATCCTTCCCGTCCGCCGCCGGAACTCACCCGTCCGTTCGTCCCGCTCAGTCCTTGGACGCGAACGTCGCGTGCGCGGTTTCGCGGAGGGTCTTGCACTCCGTGTCATCCCACTCGCTCGCCTTGCAGCTCACCATGATCGAGTAACCGTGCGTGCCGTCCATCTTGAAGCCCCGGTTGAGCACCCGTATCCGCTCGCCGCCCTGCTGACGCTCGAACTCCCAGTCGGCGACGGTCGGGTAGCCGTTGAACTCGACTTCCTTGATGCCGAGGAGCTTGTAGTTGCTGCTACTGCCCGCGACCGCCGGCTCGGCCCCCCGCCACGCGGCCGCGGCGTCGTCCGTGGGCCTGGGGTTGAAGTCGACCTGGACGCGCGGGAAGGCGCCCTCGGACTCGTTGTAAATGCCACCGGAGTTCGCGCCGGCTATCGCGGTCCGCTTGAAGTCCTCCGGCATCGCCATCGTGAAGCGGAACCGGCCGTCGCTCACGGTGGTGTACCCGTCGGGCAGCCCCGCCTCCGAGTCGTCGCCGTCGTCCTCTTTGCCGCCACCGTGCTTGCCGTCGTCGCCGGAATCGTCCGACGAGCCCTTGCCGGAACCGGAGTCGTCCTCGGAGTCGTCGTCGGAGTGCGAACCACCCGTGGCGACGGCGTCCTTGCCCTTCTCCGCCGGGCTCTTGCCGTCGTCCGGACTGCCGCTCGCACCGGCGGCCTTGGGGACGGCCGGCGCCTCGCTGTTACGGTCACCCGCCTGGCCCGCGCCCGCGTCCTGTTCGTCACCGCCGGTCAGGGCGACCATCAGGACCGTGGAGATCAGCGCGACCGCGGCCACGACCGCGATGATCACCAGCGTGCGCCGGGGCACCACGTCCGTGATGGAGGCGCGCTGCGTGGCCGGCCGGTACGGGGCCGCCGCGGGCTCCGGCGCCGGCCCCGCCGACGCCGAGGCGGTGGCCGCCGAGCCGACGGAGGCCGCCACGGCCGAGGCCGGCACCGGGGTCTTCCGCGCCGTGCGGAGCGCGCCGCGCACCCGGTCGCCCGCCGACTCCCCGGCGGGCTTACGGCCGGGGCGCTCGGCCGGCTCCTCGGGCAGCACCGGCATCGGGACGGCCCGGGTGGCGTCGAGCGGCGGCTCGGGCTCCGCCTCCGGCGCCTGGACGATGTCCTCCAGCAGGGCCCGCGCGCCCGCGTCGTCGAGCCGCTGCTCGGGGTCCTTGGCGAGCAGCCCGTAGATGACCTCGGTGAGCGCGCCCGCGTTCTTCGGCGGGTCGAGCGGCTCGGTCATCACGGCGGTCAGCGTGGCGATCGCCGAGCCCTTGTCGTACGGCGGGCAGCCCTCCACCGACGCGTACAGCAGTCCCCCGAGCGACCAGAGGTCGGCGGCGGGACCCGGCTTGTGGCCGCGGGCCCGCTCCGGGGAGATGTAGGACGGGGCGCCGACGAGCATGCCGGTCGAGGTGACCGACGGGTCGCCCTCGACCTGCGCGATCCCGAAGTCGGTGAGGACGACGCGGCCGTCCTCGGCGATCAGTACGTTGGACGGCTTCACATCGCGGTGCAGGATGCCCTCGCGGTGCGCCGAGCGCAGCACGTCGAGGACGGCGAGCCCGACCTCGGCGGCCCGTCTCGGCGTCAGAAGCCCGTCCTCGCGCACGGCTTCGGCGAGGGACTTGCCCTCGACCAGCTCCATGACGATCCACGGCCGGTCGTCCTCGTCCACGACGTCGAAGACCGTCACCGCGCCGCTGTTGCGGATCCGGGCGATCGCCTTGGCCTCACGCAGCGTGCGGGTGATGAGCCGGCGCTTCTCGTCCTCGTCGATGCTGGAGGGGAAGCGGAGTTCCTTCACCGCGACCGTGCGGCCGAGCGTCTCGTCGAGCGCCCGCCACACCGTGCCCATGCCACCGCGCCCGAGCACCCCGCCGAGCCGGTACCTGCCCGCGAGCAGGCGCCCTTCCGGGCTGCCGTCGGCGCTCTTCCCCGCGCCCTGCCGAGGTTCCTCCGCCGTGTCCCGCGACTGCTCCGACTCCGACATGCGTCCCCTCTGCGATCCCTGATCCTGGCCCGCGACTGCCCTCACCACGCGGTGCCGTAACGCGCCCTGGCAGAGCCTTCATTGTCCCTCACTCCGGGACGACGACTGCTCCCGGGCCCCCACCCTGCCACTACCCCGGGCCCGGCCGAGCACCCCGCCGGTCAGGCACCCGTTCGGAAAACGGAACAGATGCCCGGTAACGGCTGAGCATGATGTGACGCGTGGAGCCCGAGGGGAGTTACGGGAGTATCTCCCATGTCACCCCTCCCGTCTCAATCGAGGGCGAGTTGACACACCCGACCACCCTCGGGGCGCGCTGCCCACACGCGCTTGTGGTCAGTACGGCGGAGAGTCGCCGATGACTCAACTCCCGTTGCTCCCGTCACTTCTGCAACGGCTGAAACTCCCCGAAATCAGGTGGGCACGATGTCCGGCGCGCCCAGCCGCGCCGCGTCCGCCGTCTGGTCGTCCGGCTGCCGCTGCGACTCCCGCTCCGCCTCCACCCGCTTCTCGTAGTGCTCCACCTCCCGTTCGATCTGGCCCTTGTCCCACCCCAGCACCGGCGCCATCAACTCCGCGCACTCCCGGGCGCTGCGCGTCCCCCGGTCGAAGGTCTCGATCGAGATCCGGGTCCGCCGCGTCAATACGTCGTCGAGGTGGCGGGCCCCTTCGTGCGACGCCGCGTACACCACCTCCGCGCGCAGGTAGTCGTCCGCGCCGCCCAGCGGTTCACCGAGCCCCGGATCCGCGGCGATCAGCTCCAGCACCTCCTCGACCAGGGTCCCGTAGCGGTTCAGGAGGTGCTCCACGCGCGCCACGTGGATACCGGTCCGCGCCGCCATCCTGGCCCGCGCGTTCCACAGCGCGTGATACCCCTCGGCGCCGAGCAGCGGCACGTCTTCCGTGACGCACTCGGCCACCCGCTGGTCGAGGCCGTGCACCGCCTCGTCCACCGCGTCCTTGGCCATCACCCGGTAGGTCGTGTACTTGCCGCCCGCGACGACGACCATGCCGGGCACCGGATGCGCGACCGTGTGCTCGCGCGACAGTTTGCTCGTCGCGTCGGACTCCCCGGCGAGCAGCGGACGCAGCCCCGCGTACACCCCTTGGACGTCATCCCTCGTCAGCGGCGTGTGCAGCACCGCGTTGACATGTTCGAGCAGGTAGTCGATATCGGCGCTGGAGGCCGCGGGATGGGCCTTGTCCAGGTCCCAGTCGGTGTCCGTGGTGCCCACGATCCAGTGTCGGCCCCAGGGGATGACGAAGAGCACCGACTTCTCCGTCCGCAGGATCAGCCCCGTGGTCGAATGGATCCGGTCCTTGGGGACGACGAGATGGATGCCCTTGGACGCGCGGACATGGAACTGCCCGCGCTCGGCGATGAGTGCCTGGGTGTCGTCCGTCCACACCCCGGTCGCGTTGACAACCTGCTTCGCCCGGATCTCGTACTCCCCGCCGGCCACCGCCCCGTCGACGGCCCGCACCCTGGCGCCGACGACCCGCTCCCCCTCCCGCAGGAAGCCGGTGACGCGCGCCCGGCTGGCGACATGCGCGCCGTACGTGGCCGCCGTACGGACCAGGGTGGCCACGAAGCGCGCGTCGTCCATCTGGGCGTCGTAGTACTGCAGGGCGCCGATCAGGGCGTCCTTCTTCAGGCAGGGTGCCACCCGCAGGGCGCCCCGCCGGGAGAGGTGGCGGTGGACCGGCAGGCCCCGGCCGTGCCCGGACGAGACGGACATCGCGTCGTACAGCGCGACGCCCGAGCCCGCGTAGAACCGCTCCCAGCCCTTGTGCTTCAGCGGATACAGGAACGGCACCGGCTTCACGAGGTGGGGCGCCAGCTTCTCCAGCAGCAGCCCCCGTTCCTTGAGGGCTTCCCGCACGAGCGCGAAGTCGAGCATCTCCAGATAGCGCAGACCGCCGTGGATCAGCTTGCTCGATCTGCTCGACGTGCCGGAGGCCCAGTCCCGCGCCTCCACGAGTCCGGTCGCCAGACCGCGGGTCGCGGCGTCGAGCGCGGTCCCCGCTCCCACCACACCCGCGCCCACGACCAGTACGTCCAACTCGCGCTCGGCCATCGCCGCGAGCGCTTGGACGCGCTCCGCGGGTCCCAGTGTCGCTGTCCTCACCGCTTGCCTCCCGTCGTCCCCCACGTGGTCGGGCTCACATCTCGATTCTGTCCGCACTCGCCGACTTCAGCCACCGGCTGTGGATAACCCCGGCCGGACCCCGCCCACGGGAAGCCGACGCCGCACGACCGACGAGCCGGCGCCGCACGACCGATGAGCCGGCGCCGTACAACCGGCAAGCCGGCGCCGCACGACCGGTGAGCCGGCGCCGCACGACCGGTGAGCGGAGATCGCACGAACGGCGCGACTCCCCGGCCACGCAATGCCGCATAACGGTCATATTTACGCCTAGTCTGACAGTGCGCTCGCTCGTTCTGTCCACAGGGCTTGCGCTCACTGTCCACTCCGGCTAAGGGAAGGACGGCCATCGCCATGCCCGCAGATCTCGCCGTCATCGGACTCGGTCATCTCGGACTGCCCCTCGCCCAGGCCGCCGTAGCCGCCGGGATCCAGACCGTCGGCTTCGACACCGACCCGCGCTCCGTCGCGCAACTCGCCGCCGGCCACACCCCCGTCGACGGCCCGCTCACCGCCTCCGACGTCCGCCGGATGCTGGCCGGCGGCTTCCGGCCCACCACCAGCCCGGCCGAGCTGGGCCGGGTCCGTACCGCCGTGATCTGCGCGCCCACCCCTCTCGGCGCCGACCGCACCCCCGATCTCAGCGCCGTCGGCACAGCGGCCCGCGCCCTGGCCGCCCGGCTGCGCCCGCACACCACCGTGCTGCTGGAGTCACCCGCCGCGCCCGGCACCACGGAGGGCTTCCTCCGCACCCTCCTCGAAGAGGGCTCGGGGCTGCGCGCCGGCCGCGACTTCCACCTCGCGTACTCGCCGGGCCGGCTCGACCCCGGCAGCCGCACCCACGGCTTCGCCAACACCCCCAAGGTGATCGGCGGCCTCACCCCCGCCTGCACCGAGTCGGCCGCCGCCTTCTACAGCCGGCTGACCGACAAGGTCGTACGGGCGCGCGGCCCGCGCGAGGCCGAGACGGTCAAGCTCCTCGAAACCAACTTCCGGCACGTCAACATCGCCCTCGTCAACGAGATGGCCGTGCTCTGCCACGACCTCGGCGTGGACCTCTGGGACGTCATCCGCTGCGCGGAGACCAAGCCCTTCGGGTTCCAGGCGTTCCGGCCGGGACCGGGCGTCGGCGGCCACGGCGTACCGATGGATCCCGGTTATCTGCCGCACGCGGGCCGTACGCCCGGCCATCCGCTGCGGATGGTCGGCCTCGCCCAGGAGATCAACGACCGGATGCCGCAGTACGTCATCCAGCGCTGCGCCGCCCTCCTCAACGAGCACGGCAAGTCGGCGCGCGGGGCCAGGGTGCTGCTGCTGGGCGTCACCTACAAGCCGGACCTCGCCGACCAGCAGAGCTCACCGGCGACGGAGATCGCCTGCCGGCTGATGGACCTGGGAGCGGCGGTCAGCTACCACGATCCGTACGTCCCCGACTGGCGCGTACGCGAACAGCCCGTACCCCGCGCGGACTCCCTCTACGAGGCCGCCGCCAACGCCGATCTGACGGTGCTTCTCCAGCACCACCGTACGTACGATCTCCAGGGCCTTGCGGTCAAGGCGCAGCTCCTGCTGGACACGCGCGGCGCGAGCCCGGCCGGGGCGGCGTACCGCCTCTGAGGCCGCGCCCCGGCCCCGGGGGCGGCACCGCCGCACCGCTCCCGAAGCGCCCCCGGTCCCGCACACCCCCCGGCCCCCGTGTCACCGCCGCTCCCCCGCCACGGCGTAGAGCGCGGTGCCCCCGGTCAGCAGAACCGACGCGGTCCAGGTGGCCACCTCCGTACCGGGTGGCAGCAGCATCCAGCCGGCGATCTCCCCCGCGGTGCCGGACGGGGCGGGCAGGAAGAGGGAGAACCCGAGCCAGCCCATCGGCAGGGCCCACGCGTAGACCGACCCGCACAGCGTCGCCCCCAGGGCCGCCAGTCCGGTCAGCCCGGCGCTGCCGCGGACGACCGACTCGACGGGCGCGAGTCCCGGCCCCGACACCCCGGAGAGCATCAGCACCGCGCTGACGAGCGCGGCGATCAGGAGCACATGTGCCGCCCGGCGGACCGCCCACCGGATCGCGGCCGTCCGCTCCAGCGCGACGTCGGCACCGCCGAGCCCGACGGCGGTCGCGGTCACGCCCAGGCCGATGGCGAGGAGCGGCAGGCGCGGGTCGACGGCCGCGTCCCCGTCCCCCGGGGCGAGGTACAGGACCAGCAGCGCGGTGAGCGCGAGGGCGGCGGCCGACGCCGGTGCCTGCCGCGCCCGCGCGTGGAGGAGGAGCCATCTCACCGGGACGCGCCCCCCTTCAGCGCCTTCATACCGTCGAACGAGCAGGCCAGGGACTCCTTGTGCATCGCGGCGATCCGCGCGCGCTGCTCGGCCGGCCCGGCCGCGGAGAGGCTGTCCCACGCGGCCTCCCCTTCCTTCCATGCCTCCTTCGCGTACGCGTCCTCCGTCGCCTTCTCCAGCGGTACGAGCGCGCGGTCCCCGAGCGCCCAGCCGGCGGCCACGCTCTGGGTGACGACGTCCCCCACAGTGCCGCTCTCCCGGGCGGAGCGCGCGTAGCAGTGCGGCGCCAGCCCCTGCGCGACCAGATAGCGGGTGAGGTCCTCGCCCCCGCGTCCGGCGAGGAGCGGGTCGTCGAAGTCCACGAGCACCGTGTCGGCGGACAGCTTCCGGCGGTCGCCGGACGCGCGCAGCGCGGTCTCCTCCCGTACGGAGTCCGGGGCCCGGTCACCCAGCACCTGACGCAGCAGGCGCAGCGCCTCCTCGCCCCGCGGCGCCATCTCGTCCAGGGCCTCCCGGTGCACCCGCGTCACACACACCGGCCCGTCGCAGACCAGCGCCGCGGCGGCCTGGTCGACGACGTAGGACCGGCGCGGTTCGGCCGGGAGCACGGACAGGGCGAGGGCGGCGCCCACCAGGACGGGGGTCAGCGCGAGCAGCCGGGCCCGGCGCCCCACGGCCACCAGCAGCGCGAACCCGGTGGCCAGCAGGCCCAGCAGCCAGAGCGTCTGGCCCAGGTGGACCTGGCCGGCGAGGGTCAGCAGCATCTCCCGCGGCTGCGGGGTCGCCGGCGACAGCAGCGAGACCCTGTTCGGCGCGAGGCCCGACGGCAGCGCCCCGTCCGCGTTCTGCTGGGTCAGGATGATCGCCGCGAGGCAGGCCACCACCAGGAGCGGCGGGGTGAGGACGGAGGGCAGCGCGCGGGCGACCCCCATGCCGAACCAGGCCCCCGCCACCAGGGCCAGCACCCCGACGAGGGAGATCGGCAGCCACCCGAGGTGGGTGTAGGAGGTACCGCTCAGGAACACCTGGACGCCGCCCCACAGGGTGAGGAGACCGAAGCCCGACACCAGCGCGATCGCCGTCGCGCCCGCCGGGAGCATCGCGCGGCTCCACGCGGGCCGTGGGGTGGTCATCAGCAGCTCGGTCGTACGGGAGCGGGCGTCACGCAGCCCCTGCAGCGCCCCGACGCCCACGACGAGCGGCAGGACGTAGTAGAGCGTGGTACGGGTCAGCAGCGCCATCGGTGTCCACTGCGACGTCCCCGGCGCGGTGCCTCCCCACCACGCGTCGTCCAGCAGCGCGAGGAGCCCCAGGGCGCCCGCCACGACGATCAGGCCCGCCCACGGGGCGGCGGAACGCCTCAGCTCGGTACGGAGTACGCGGCCGTTCACCAGGTGTTCCTTTCCTGCCCGGAGTCCTGCCCGGAGTCCTGCCCGGAGTCCTGCCCGGTGCCGCTGAGCAGCGCCGAGTAGCCGCGCTCCAGCGGGCTGTCGCCGGGTTGCTTCGCGTCGCCCGCCGCGGCCAGCTCGTCCGGGGTGCCCTGGAAGACGAGACGGCCGTCGGCGACGAGGACCACGTCGGAGCAGGCGGCGGCGACGTCCTCGACCAGGTGGGTGGAGACGACCACGCACGCCTCACGGCCCAGTTCCTGCAGCAGTTCGCGGAAGCGCAGCCGCTGGGCCGGGTCGAGGCCCACCGTGGGCTCGTCGAGCAGCAGCAGGGTGGGGTCGTTGACGATGGCCTGGGCGATCCCGGCCCGTCGCACCATGCCGCCGGAGAGGGCCTTCATCCGCTGGTCGGCGCGGTCCGCGAGGCCCACCCGTTCCACGGCCCGCTGGACGGCGGCGGGAATGTCCCTCTTCGGCACCTCCTTCAGCCAGGCCATGTACTCGACGAACTCCCGCACGGTGAAGCGCTTGTAGTAGCCGAACTCCTGCGGCAGGTAGCCGATACGGCGGCGCAGCGCCCGCAGGTCGGTCATCCCGCCCACGGAGGTCCCGAACAGGGCCAGTTCGCCCGCGGCGGGGCGCAGTACGGTCGACAGCGACCGGATCAGGGTGGTCTTTCCCGCCCCGTTGGGGCCGAGGAGGCCGTGGGCCCCGAGGCCGAGCGAGAGATCGAGGCCGTCGACGGCCATCTTCTTCCGCCCCGCCCGTACCTTCAGATCCTTCGCCTGGATTTCCCACGCATACGTCTTCGGCGCGATGTCGGCCGAGCTCGCCGCGGCTGCGGCTGTCATACGGTGACCCTTTCTCGTGTTCGATGTGAGCCGCTTCCCTGTGAACGGCTCATATGTGAGCCGCCCCCATGTCAATGGGAGCCGCCCCGTGCGGAGTACACGCCCCTGCGGGCGATCAGGACGCCGACGCCGAGGACCAGAAGCAGCCCCCACACCCGCAGCTGTTCCGGCTGGAGGACGAACGGCATACGACTGGTGATCAGGGCGGGCGCCAGAATCACCGCCCCCCACACCGCTCCCAGCGAGACGACGGCGCGGTTGACCCCGATGAGGCTCCCCAGCGCCAGGGCCGCCGCGGCGAAGGCCAGCGCGGGCAGCAGCCACTGCGCGGCGGCGACCCCCGTCACCACTCCGCCCACCAGCAGTACGGGGATGAGCAGCGCGAGCACGCACGTGGTGCGTCGCAGCAGCAGATACAGCCCGGCCCGCGGTGTGGCGGCCGTCAGTTCGTGCGCCGGGTCGAGATGACGTGACCAGGAAGCGGCGACACCGGCGAGCGGGAGGACGGGAGCCAGCAGCAGCAGCGGCGACACCTCCCCGAAGTCCGGGGCGGCGGCCTCCAGCAGCAGCGCGATCAGCGTCAGGCACAGGGGCATGAACAGCCACGGGGCCAGCACCGGGGTCAGCCACGCCAACAGCCGCGCCCACCGGCGCCGGTGCGGCATCGGGACGGCCGCGTCCAGCAGGGGCTCCAGGCCGGAGCGCACGGTGCTCAGCAGCGACGTGAGCTCCGGCGACTCCGCGGCGACCGCGGCCGCCAGCCGCTCGCGGCAGGACCCGCAGCCCTCCAGATGCGACTCCAGGGCCCACACCTCGTCGGTGGCGGTCAGGATGTCACCCCGCGCGTACTGGTGGATCAGCCGTACGGAAGCGTGCTCCACGCTCATGCCAGCGCCTTTCGCATCGCGATCCGGGCGCGGCGGGCCCGGGTCTTGACCGTGCCTTCGGGCAGCCCGAGCAGTACGGCGGTCTCCCTCACGGAGAACCCGTCGAGCACCGTGGCCTGCAGTACCTGCCGGAGTTCCGGCGCCAGCCGGCGCAGGGCGTCACCGACATCGCCGTCCACGGTTCCGGCCAGCGCCACCTCCTCGGCGGCGGGCGCGCTCGCCTGCGCGAACACCTCGGCCGGTACGTCGGCGTGGTGGGCGCGGCGCCGGAAGGCGTCCACCAGGCGGCGTGCCGCGATCGTCCACAGCCACCCGGCGGCGGTCCCGTCGACCGCGCTCCCGGCGAACGCGCCCGCGGCGCGCCACACGGCCAGATACGTCTCCTGCATGACCTCGGCGACGATCTGTTCGTCCGCGCAGCGGCGGCGAAGCCGCACCGCCAGCCACGGCGACGTACGCCGGTACAGCTCGTCGAACGCCTCGCGGTCGCCCTTGCTCACCCGGCGGACGAGGCGTTCCTCGTCGAGCTGGTGCGGTGATCTCCTGCGTGCTCTCACACGAGCCAGACGCCGGGCCCTTCGAAAGGGTTCTCGCTACGGAGTGATGTGTGTCACACCGGGATGGGCGTCACACCGGATGCGGGACGCGAAAAAGGCCACCTCCTCAGGAGGTGGCCCGTCCGCTCGGAAGAGGAAGAGAGCCTGCGCTCAGCGCCGGTGCTGCGAGTCCGCCACCGTCACCTCGACGCGCTGGAACTCCTTCAGCTCGCTGTAGCCCGTCGTCGCCATCGCCCGCTTCAGCGCGCCGAAGAAGTTCATCGACCCGTCCGGGATGTGCGAGGGACCCGTCAGGACCTCCTCCGTCGTGCCGACGATGCCCAGGTCCACCAGCTTGCCGCGCGGCACGTCCTCGTGGACGGCCTCCATGCCCCAGTGGCGCCCCTTGCCCGGCGCGTCCGTCGCGCGGGCCAGCGGGGAGCCGATCATCACCGAGTCCGCGCCGCAGGCGATCGCCTTCGGCAGGTCGCCGGACCAGCCGACGCCGCCGTCCGCGATGACGTGGACGTACCGGCCGCCGGACTCGTCCATGTAGTCACGGCGGGCCGCCGCGACATCCGCGACGGCCGTCGCCATCGGGACCTGGATGCCCAGCACGTTACGGGTGGTGTGCGCCGCGCCGCCGCCGAAGCCGACCAGCACGCCCGCCGCGCCGGTCCGCATCAGGTGCAGCGCGGCGGTGTACGTGGCGCAGCCGCCGACGATGACCGGGACGTCCAGCTCGTAGATGAACTGCTTCAGGTTCAGCGGCTCGGCGGCTCCCGAGACATGCTCGGCGGAGACCGTCGTACCGCGGATGACGAAGATGTCGACCCCGGCGTCCACGACCGCCTTGGAGAACTGCGCGGTGCGCTGCGGCGAGAGCGCGGCGGCCGTGACGACGCCCGAGTCCCGCACCTCCTTGATGCGCAGCCCGATCAGCTCTTCCTTGATCGGCTCGGCGTAGATCTCCTGGAGCCTGCGGTTCGCGCTCGACTCGTCCAGTTCCGCGATCTCGTCGAGCAGCGGCTGCGGGTCCTCGTACCGGGTCCACAGGCCTTCCAGGTTGAGGACGCCCAGACCGCCCATCTCGCCGATGCGGATGGCGGTGCTCGGCGAGACCACGGAGTCCATCGGAGCGGCCAGGAACGGCAGCTCGAACCGGTAGGCGTCGATCTGCCAGGCGATCGAGACCTCCTTCGGGTCCCGGGTGCGCCGGCTGGGGACGACGGCGATGTCGTCGAAGGCGTACGCCCTGCGGCCGCGCTTGCCGCGCCCGATCTCGATCTCAGTCACGATGTGTGGCCTTTCCCTCTATGTCTGCCGTGCCAGTATCCCCGCGGTCACTCCTCAAGGAGGACCTGGGTGAAGTCGATCACGTGGACGACGAGTACAAGGAGGAGGCCATCACTGACCAGGTACTCGATTCCGATGTTCGGCGTCAGCGCGAGCGAGCGCGTCGACTCGTCCTCCGAGAGCGGCACCGACATCTTCGGGCGGGGCTCCTGCGCCAGTACGGCGAGGCCGCGTTCCAGGAGGGCCCGCCGGTCCGCCGGCAGTCCGTCACGTACTCGGGCGGCTTCCTCGCTGTACTTCACGGCATAGAGCATCAGAGCCCCCTCTCGGCGAAGAGCCGCGATCGCGGTCTCAGCGGCCCGTGTAGTTCGGCGCCTCGACCGTCATCTGGATGTCGTGCGGGTGGCTCTCCTTGAGCCCCGCCGACGTGATCCGTACGAAGCGGCCCTTGCGCTCCATCTCGTCGATGGACGCCGCACCCACGTACCCCATGGTCTGGCGCAGTCCGCCGACCAGCTGGTGCAGTACGGCGGCGAGCGGGCCGCGGTACGGGACCTGGCCCTCGATGCCCTCGGGGACGAGCTTGTCGTCGGAGCCGACCTCGGCCTGGAAGTAGCGGTCCTTCGAGAAGGAGCGGCCCTGGCCGCGCGACTGCATCGCGCCGAGCGAACCCATGCCGCGGTACGACTTGAACTGCTTGCCGTTGATGAACTGGAGCTCGCCCGGCGACTCCTCGCACCCGGCGAGCAGGCTGCCGAGCATGACCGTGCTCGCCCCGGCGGCGAGCGCCTTGCCGATGTCGCCGGAGTACTGGAGGCCACCGTCGCCGATGACCGGGATCCCGGCCGCCTGGCACGCCACGGCCGCCTCGTAGATCGCCGTGACCTGCGGGACGCCGATGCCGGCGACGACACGGGTCGTACAGATCGAGCCGGGGCCCACGCCCACCTTGACGCCGTCCACGCCCGCGTCGATCAGCGCCTGGGCGCCGTCCCGGGTGGCGACGTTGCCGCCGATGATGTCGATGCCGACACTCGACTTGATCTTGGACATCCAGCTCAGCGCGTTGCTGTTGTGGCCGTGCGAGGTGTCCACGACGAGGAAGTCGACGCCCGCCGCGACCAGTGCCTGGGCGCGCTCCAGCGCCTCCGGGCTGGCGCCGACGGCCGCGCCGACGAGCAGCCGGCCCTCGGCGTCCTTGGCCGCGTGCGGGTACTTCTCGGCCTTGACGAAGTCCTTGACCGTGATCAGACCCTTGAGGATGCCCGCGTCGTCGACCAGCGGCAGCTTCTCGATCTTGTGGCGGCGCAGCAGTTGCATGGCGTCCACGCCGGAGATGCCGACCTTGCCGGTGACCAGCGGCATGGGGGTCATGACCTCGCGCACCTGGCGCGTACGGTCCGCCTCGAAGGCCATGTCACGGTTGGTGACGATGCCGAGCAGCTTGCCCGCGCGGTCGGTGACCGGGACGCCGCTGATCCGGAACTTCGCGCAGAGCTGGTCCGCCTCGGCGAGCGTCGCGTCCGGGTGGACCGTGATCGGGTCGGTCACCATGCCGGACTCGGAGCGCTTCACCAGGTCGACCTGGTTGGCCTGGTCCGCGATGGAGAGATTGCGGTGCAGCACACCGACGCCGCCCTGACGGGCCATGGCGATCGCCATGCGGGACTCGGTGACCTTGTCCATCGCGGCGGAGAGCAGCGGGATGTTCACCTTGACGTTCCGCGAGACCAGAGACGCGGTGTCCACCTGGTTCGGCAGCACTTCCGAGGCGCCCGGCAGCAGCAGCACGTCGTCGTATGTCAGCCCGAGCGTCGCGAACTTCTCGGGCACTCCGTCGACGTTTGCAGTCATGACACCTTCCCCAAATGGCCTTGATCGGTGCGGATGTCCATGCTAACGGCCTCTGCGGGCCTCTCATTCCACGCTTGAGATCACCGATCCGGCTTTGTACGTTCGTACGGCAAACGGCCCCGTACGCCCCGGGCACTCCCCGTACCCGCCCCCGGCACTCCCCGTGTCCGGGCCGGGTACTCCCCGTACCCCCGCCCGCCACGCCTTGTCACCGCGCGCACCGTCCGGGGGAGGCTCCGACCCGCCCGGGGAGGCTCCGTCTCACTGCTCGGCGAGGGCCCGCAGTCTGCTCAGCGCGCGGTGCTGGGCGACCCGTACCGCTCCCGGGGACATGCCCAGCATCTGCCCGGTCTCCTCCGCGGTGAGCCCCACGGCGACCCGCAGCACCAGCAGCTCGCGCTGGTTCTCCGGCAGGTTGGCCAGCAGTTTCTTGGCCCATTCGGCATCGCTGCTGAGCAGCGCGCGCTCCTCGGGGCCCAGCGAGTCGTCGGGGCGCTCGGGCATCTCGTCGGACGGTACGGCCGTGGATCCCGGGTGGCGCATGGCGGCCCGCTGGAGGTCGGCGACCTTGTGTCCGGCGATGGCGAAGACGAACGCCTCGAAGGGCCGTCCGGTGTCGCGGTAGCGAGGCAGCGCCATCAGCACGGCGACGCAGACCTCCTGCGCGAGGTCCTCGACGAAGTGGCGCGCGTCACCCGGCAGCCGGTTGAGTCTCGTACGGCAGTAACGCAGCGCGAGCGGGTGCACGCGGGCGAGCAGATCGTGGGTCGCCCGTTCGTCGCCGTCGACGGCGCGGTGAACGAGCGCACCAATCACCGTGGGCTCGTCTTCGCGCATCGGTCCATGGTGCCTTGGCGGCTGCTGATCGGTGGCACTGCGTCCGTAGTTGTGCACCGAAGCGTTATGAGCGGGTGCGGCAGAACTCATCTCCTGCGCTCTCCCCTCGCGCTCGTCCGACTCGTCCCCGTGGAAGTCCACATCTCAAGGATGCGGCATAGCGCGGGAAACGGGTGTGTACGGGCGTACGTTGTCTCACCCTTCGCCCGGAAAGCACCGTACGCGGCACCGCGAACACACCCTCGCCCGCCGTCGGAGAACGCCGGCGGGCGAGGGGTCAAGGCCGTACGTACGTCAGCGGACCAGGCCCCAGCGGAAGCCGAGCGCCACCGCGTGCGCGCGGTCGGAGGCACCCAGCTTCTTGAAGAGCCGCCGGGCGTGCGTCTTGACCGTGTCCTCCGAAAGGAACAGCTCACGGCCGATCTCGGCGTTGGAACGGCCGTGGCTCATGCCTTCGAGCACCTGGATCTCGCGCGCCGTGAGCGTCGGCGCGGCGCCCATCTCGGCGGACCGGAGCCGGCGCGGGGCGAGCCGCCAGGTCGGGTCGGCGAGCGCCTGTGTGACCGTCGCGCGCAACTCGGCGCGCGAGGCGTCCTTGTGCAGATAGCCGCGGGCCCCGGCGGCGACCGCGAGCGCGACCCCGTCCAGATCCTCCGCGACCGTGAGCATGATGATCCGGGCGCCCGGATCGGCCGAGAGCAGCCGGCGGACGGTCTCGACCCCGCCGAGACCGGGCATCCGTACGTCCATCAGAATGAGATCCGACCGATCGGCACCCCAGCGGCGGAGGACTTCCTCGCCGTTGGCCGCGGTCGTCACGCGCTCGACACCGGGCACGGTCGCGACCGCGCGGCGGAGCGCCTCTCGGGCAAGCGGGGAGTCGTCGCAGACGAGGACGGATGTCATGACCGTCCTCCGCAGCTAGTGCGCGTCACCTTGAGCCTCCAGGCTGGGTACATGTCGTCACCTGTGCGATTGACGCTCTCGGACATGTGCCCGATCGCTCATTCTCTCAACCGCCTCGCACACTCAACGACGGTCACTCGAAAGAGTTACGGGTCTGACGACCCGGTTCGGCACTCCCCGTGAGGAGACGCACACGGAGGAGAGCGACGGAAGTCTTTCGGTACCCAATCGGAGCCATGCCCCATTTAGCGGCTTTTCTTCCCTTTTGCTGGTGTCTGTAGCTAGATTCGCAATGAGTCATATTTACATCTACTTACATAGTAGATGTACGGTCGGGAGCACCGGAGCGGGCACGCGCCGGGCTCGTACCCGGCGTCCAAGCGGCGCGTATCCGCCTCAGCACGGTTTCAAGGGGACATGAGCAATGGCAGATTTCTCCCGCCTTCCCGGACCGAACGCAGATCTGTGGGACTGGCAGCTGCTCGCCGCCTGCCGCGGTGTGGACAGTTCGCTCTTCTTCCACCCGGAGGGGGAACGGGGCGCGGCACGAAGCGCGCGTGAGAACTCGGCGAAAGAGGTGTGCATGCGGTGCCCGGTCCGCGCGGAGTGCGCGGCCCACGCGCTGGCGGTACGGGAGCCGTACGGAGTGTGGGGCGGGCTGACGGAGGACGAGCGGGAAGAGCTGATGGGACGGGCCCGCACCCGGCTGATCACGGCACACTCCGCCCCGTCGGGCTCCGGGCCGGGGCAGGCCGGAGGGGCCGGGCCGGGAAGCCATCAGCAGGGTGATTGAACGCAGCCTCCACCCAAAGGAAGAAACGTTCCTGCACGCCTCTCGTACCCGTGCGGGGCAGTGCTACGAGGCGCGCGCCTCAAGAAGGCTCACGGCGCACCGTGCGCGTCAGTGTGCCGCCGCGCGCGTGAGCTGTTCGAGCGTGGCCGCGACCGCCGGGACCCGTGCCAGGTCCGGCAGCGTGAGCGCGACGACCTCCCGTTCCACGGGCGGCTCGACCGTCGGCGCCCGCACCCCGTCCGTACGGACCGACCGCATCGCCGGCCCCGGCGGCATCGCCGCCCCGAGCCCCGCGGCGACCAGCCCGATCACGGCCGGATAGTCGTCGGTCGCGAAGTCGATCCTGGGCGTGAACCCCGCCGCCCCGCACGCGTCGACGAGTTGGCTACGACAGCGCGGGCACCCCGCGATCCACGCTTCCCCCGCGAGTTCGCCGAGCGCGGCCCGGCCGGCCTCCGCGAGCCGTGCCCCCTACCCGGCCCGCGCGCAGCCCGGCGATGGCGGCCGTCTCCTCCTCCGCGGCGGTGAGCCCGGCACTGATACCGCCCCATGATGAGTGGATCACTTGAGCCGGGGTGACTAGCGTGGCGCCATGAAGCTTCTGACCGTGAATGTGGGACGGCCGAAGTCCGTGGAGTACACGGATGCGCCCGGCGGTTTCACGGGTATCGACAAGCGCCCGGCGGAGGGGCCCGTCCGGGTGGCCGACCCGGGCCCCAAGGGCGAGGGGGCGAGCGGGCTCTCCGGTGACGCGGTCTGCGACCTGCGCCATCACGGCGGCAGCGACCAGGCGGTGTACGCGTTCGCGCGGGAGGATCTCGACCACTGGGAGCGGGAGTTGGGGCGGACGCTCCCCAACGGCAGTTTCGGTGAGAATCTCACGACGTCGGGCCTCGACATGACGGAGGCGCTGATCGGGGAGCGCTGGCGGATCGGTTCCGAGGTGGTGCTGGAGGCGACGAGCGGGCGGATCCCGTGCCGTACGTTCCAGGCGTGGCTGGGCGAGGCGGGCTGGGTCAGGCGCTTCACGCGGCAGGCGGTGACGGGCGCGTATCTGCGGGTCATCACTCCGGGGGAGATCCGCGCGGGTGACCCGATCGAGGTGGTCCACCGGCCGGACCACGAGGTGACGGTGGCCCTGGCGTTCCGGGCGAGTACGACGGAGCGGGAGCTGCTGCCGCGCGTCCTCGCCGCCGGGGAGGCGCTGCACGGGGAGGAGTTGCGGGCCGCGCGGGCGTATGTGGCGAAGCACGGCGGTCTCGTGTAGGCCCTGCCGTCCGGCTCGGGCGGGCCCGGCATGACCCGGACGAGAGGCCCCATGCCCCGCCGGGGCCCGGGCCGCCCTGGCACAGGCATTACCGTGCGCGTATGACGACTGCTCTGATTACGGGCTCGACGGCGGGCATCGGCGCCGCCTTCGCGCGGCGGCTGGCGGCGGACGGGCACAATCTCGTGCTCGTGGCCCGCGACACCGAGCGCCTGCGGGACCAGGCGACGGAACTGCACGATCTGCACGGCATCGAGGCCGAGGTGCTCACCGCCGACCTGTCCACGGACGCCGGGATCGAGGCGGTGGAGAAGCGGCTCTCGGACCGCATTCACGCGGTGGACCTGCTGGTCAACAACGCGGGCTTCGGCAGCAAGGGCCGTTTCCTCGACGTGTCGATGGAGGACGAGCTGACGATGCTGAAGGTGCACTGCGAGGCGGTGCTGCGGCTGACGTCGGCCGGTGTCTCGGGGATGCGGACGCGCGGGCGGGGCGGGGTCGTCAATGTGGCGTCGGTCGCCGCGTTCCTGCCGCGGGGGACGTACGGCGCCTCGAAGGCGTGGGTCGTGCAGTTCACCCAGGGCGCGGCGCGGGATCTGGCCGGCACGGGGGTGCGGCTGATGGCGCTGTGCCCCGGTTTCACGCGGACCGAGTTCCATGACCGGGCCGGGATGGGCACGGACAACATCCCGGGGTGGATGTGGCTGGACGCGGACAAGCTGGTGGCGGCCGCGCTGGCGGACCTGGCGCGCGGGAAGACCGTGTCCGTACCGGATCCGCGGTACAAGGCGCTGATGGGCGCGGCGAAACTGGCCCCGCGCGGGCTGCTCGGCGGGATCACCTCGAAGGCGGGGCGCAAGTACGGCCCGCAGTGACATGGCACCACGGCGACAGCCGGGCCCGGCGCCCCTCCAGGGGGTACCGGGCCCGGCTGCTTGTCACCTCAGGTCCGTTCTCACCACGGCCCGCGCCCGGGGAATCCCCGCGACGGGCGACCGCCTCCGCGAAAGCGGCGGCGGTCAAGCCGCAGAGGACGTCAGTGGCTGTGGCCGTGGCCGCCGTGGCCCGCGTCGGCCTCGTCCTCGGCCGGCTTCTCGACGACCAGGGTCTCGGTCGTGAGCAGCAGCGCGGCGATGGACGCGGCGTTCTCCAGGGCGGAGCGCGTGACCTTGACCGGGTCGATGACGCCGGCCTTCACCAGGTCGACGTACTCGCCGGTGGAGGCGTTGAAGCCGTGGCCCTTGTCCAGGTCCGCCACCTTCGAGGTGATGACGTAGCCCTCAAGGCCGGCGTTCTCGGCGATCCAGCGCAGCGGCTCGACGACGGCGCGGCGGACGACCGCGACACCGGTGGCCTCGTCGCCCTCCTTGCCGAGGTTGCCCTCCAGCACCTTGGCGGCGTGCACCAGAGCGGAGCCACCACCGGAGACGATGCCCTCCTCGACCGCGGCGCGGGTCGCGGAGATGGCGTCCTCCAGGCGGTGCTTCTTCTCCTTCAGCTCCACCTCGGTGGCGGCGCCGACGCGGATCACGCACACGCCGCCGGCCAGCTTCGCGAGGCGCTCCTGGAGCTTCTCGCGGTCCCAGTCGGAGTCCGTGGACTCGATCTCGGCCTTGATCTGGTTGACGCGGCCGGTGATCTCGTCGGCGGCACCCGCACCGTCGACGATGGTCGTGTCGTCCTTGGTGACGGTGACGCGGCGGGCGGAGCCCAGCACGTCCAGACCGGCCTGGTCGAGCTTGAGGCCGACCTCCTCGGCGATGACGGTCGCACCGGTGAGGGTGGCGATGTCGCCGAGCATGGCCTTGCGGCGGTCACCGAAGCCGGGGGCCTTGACCGCGACGGCGTTGAACGTGCCGCGGATCTTGTTGACGACGAGAGTGGAGAGCGCCTCGCCCTCGACATCCTCGGCGATGATCAGCAGCGGCTTGGAGCTGCCGCCCTGGATGACCTTCTCCAGCAGCGGGAGCAGGTCCTGGATCGAACCGATCTTGCCCTGGTGGATCAGGATGTACGGGTCGTCGAGGACGGCCTCCATACGCTCCTGGTCGGTCACCATGTACGGGGACAGGTAGCCCTTGTCGAAGGCCATGCCCTCGGTGAAGTCCAGCTCCAGACCGAAGGTGTTGGACTCCTCGACGGTGATGACACCGTCCTTGCCGACCTTGTCCATCGCCTCGGCGATGAGCTCGCCGACCTGCTCGTCCTGCGCGGAGAGCGCGGCGACGGCGGCGATGTCGGACTTGTCGTCGATCGGGCGGGCGGTCGCGAGCAGCTCGTCGGAGACGGCCTTGACCGCGGCGTCGATGCCCTTCTTCAGGGAGGCCGGGGAAGCACCCGCGGCGACGTTGCGCAGACCCTCGCGGACCAGCGCCTGCGCCAGCACGGTGGCGGTGGTGGTGCCGTCACCCGCGATGTCGTTGGTCTTGGTCGCCACCTCCTTCACGAGCTGGGCGCCGAGGTTCTCGTACGGGTCGTCGAGCTCGACCTCGCGGGCGATCGTGACGCCGTCGTTGGTGATGGTGGGGGCGCCGAACTTCTTGTCGATGACGACGTTGCGGCCCTTGGGGCCGATCGTCACCTTCACCGTGTCGGCAAGCTTGTTGACGCCGCGCTCGAGGGCGCGACGGGCGTCCTCGTCGAACTTCAGGATCTTCGCCATGGGAGCTTCTCTGTCCTCTCAAATGAGCTGCGCCCCTGTCCACCCGGCATTCGCAGGGGGGCCAGGGGCGCAGCTCAAAAGCAAAAGTAAATCTTCGGTGAGTTACTTCTCGATGATCGCGAGCACGTCGCGAGCCGAGAGGACGAGGTACTCCTCGCCGCTGTACTTCACCTCGGTGCCGCCGTACTTGCTGTACAGAACGACATCGCCGACGGAAACGTCGAGCGGGAGCCGCTCGCCGTTCTCGAAACGGCCCGGGCCCACAGCCAGGACGACGCCCTCCTGGGGCTTCTCCTTGGCGGTGTCCGGGATAACCAGGCCAGAGGCCGTGGTCTGCTCGGCGTCGAGCGGCTGGACCACAATGCGGTCCTCGAGCGGCTTGATGGCAACCTTGGTGCTGGCGGTCGTCACGATCCGACCTCCCCCTTCGGAGATCTCACGGGGTTAACTGTCTGAGGGTGGCGACCAGATGGACCCGTCGTCGCGGGTGCCGGATCCGTCAGTCGCGCTTTGGCACTCTCCAGTGGGGAGTGCCAGGCCTGAGACTATGACCGCGATTAGCACTCGGTCAAGCGGAGTGCCAATACGGACGGTCGCGGCGTGAGCCCCCGAGGGGGAAACGCAAGCGGAGAGGGCATGGTTCCGGACGCGAGTTCGGGCGCGGTCAGCGCGTGTCGGGCGTGTCGGGCGCCCTGCGCGCGCCGGGTGCGTCAGGCGGCGTGTCGGGTGCGCGGGACGGCGTGCCGGGTACGCCACCGGCCGCCCCACGGGCCGGGCGGGCCGGCCCCCGGCACTTCGCGGTCCGCTTCCCCGTCCACCGCTTCCCCGCCCGCCCCGGCGGCGCGGACCGCCCGCAGCTCCGGCGTACGACGACGGCACGCGAGACGGGCTCCGGAACCGCCACGCGCGGAATACCGGGGACACCGGAGATTCCGGGGACACCGGCGATTCCGGGGACACCGGCGACACCGGGGACACCGGCGACACCGGGTCCCCGTGAGACTCCCGCGATCGGCGGGGCCTGCCACGCCCGCGGGCCGACCCGCTGCGCCGCCTTGCGCCCGAGCCGTTCGATGGGGTCCACCGACTGCGCGCAGCCGACGGTGAGGAGGGCACCGGCCGCCAGCACTCCGGCCAGCAGCCGGTGCCCGGGTCTCATACGTAGTCTTCCAGCCTGGCCACGGCGTATCCCTTGTCCGTGATCACCTTCATCGCGTGCCGGATCATGTCGGGCATCGTGCCCTTCCAGTCCTCGCGGCCGCGGAAGTGCGTGAGGACGATGTCGCCGGGGTGCAGGTCCCGGTCCCATTCGCGCCACTCCATGTGGTCGGGGTACGCCTCGGCCGTCCAGAGCGGCACGGCCCGCACCCCGCAGGTCTTGGCGGCGCGCAGCGTGTCGTGGTTGTAGTTGCCGTACGGCGGCCGGAAGAGCGTGGGGCGCTTCCCGTACCGCTTGCCCAGCCTGTCCTGCTGGTCGCAGATCTCCGTGCGCTGCTCCTCGTAGGAGAGCCCGGGCAGGTAGGGGTGGTTGAGCGTGTGGTTCTGGATGGTGACCCCGCGGTCCTGCATCTGCTTGAAGTAGCCGTAGTTGTCGTTGATGACGTAGTCGCTGAGGAAGGCGGTGTACGGGATCTTCAGCTCGGTCATCATCCGCAGCAGCTCGGGGTCCTTCTCCGAACCGTCGTCCATCGTCAGGAAGACGACCCGGTCCTTGACCGGGACGGTGGTGAAGACGGGCGGCAGGTTCTCGCCCTCCGCCTCGTCCTCGATCTCGAAGCCCTTGCGGTTGGTGATCTCCGGCTTGACGGCGGGCGCGGGGGGCGCGGCCAGGGGCGTACTGGCGAGTCCCCACTTCTTCGCCGCGACGGCGCGCGCGGCCTGTGTACGGCGCGTCTGCTCGGCGTACGAGAGCGTCCCCGCGCCGCCCTCCTGCTGCCCGCCGGGCGCGCCGGAGGCCACCTGGCCGTGCTCGCCGTGCTCGCCGTGTTCGCGATGTTCACCGTGTTCGCCCTGTTCGCCGGGCCGGCCCTGCCCGGCGGAGGCGGAGTGCCCCGGGTCACCGGTCCCGGAGGCGCAGCCCGAGCCGATCGCGGCGACGAGCAGCGTCGCCAGGGCGGCCACGCACCGCTTGCCGCGCCGCCGGGACGCCCGGAGGTTCCGGGGCGCCTCCGAGGTGACCCGTACCCCTACCACTTCCTTTTGTTCTTTTTGTCTTACTAGCTGCATGGCGCCGCATCCTGTCAGCGCCCGGCGGCTCCGCCCGGCCGACACCGCCGCCCGGCGCGCACCATCCCCCGCCTGGCCCACAATGGACCGGGTGACCGACCGCGCCCCCGCCTCCCCTTCTCTCGCGCCGCTGCTCTCCGCCGAGGGCCAGGCCCTCCTCGCCGAGCTGCGCGACCACGACCCGGCCGGCGAACTCGCGCTCGCGACCCGGCTGCGCCGCGACCACCCCGCCGAGCTGGTCTCCGCGGCGCTGGCCCAGGCGCGGCTGCGCCAGCGCGCGGTGGCGAAGTTCGGCGCGACGGACGCGTACCGCATGTACTTCACGCCGAACGGCGTCGAACAGGCCACGCGCGGCTCCGTCGCCGCCTACCGGGCGGCCAGGTTCCGCACCCTCGCGGCGACGACGGGCGGGGACGCGCCCCGGGTCACCGACCTCTGCTGCGGCATCGGCGGCGACGCGATCGAACTGGCGCGGGCGGGCTTCGCCGTCTCCGCCGTCGATCTCGACCCGCTGACCTGCGAGATGGCCCGTACGAACGTACGCACCCTGGCCCCCGGCGCCCCGCCCGTGACCGTGACGCGCGCGGACGTCCTGGAGTACGACCTGACCGGCGCCGGCACCCTCTTCATCGACCCGGCGCGGCGCGGCGGCCGGGGCAGGATCTTCGATCCGGAGGCGTACTCGCCGCCGCTTTCCTGGGCGGTGGAGGCGGTACGGCGGGTGGGCGCGGGCGCGATCAAGATCGCGCCGGGCATTCCGCACGAGCTGGTCCCGGACGACTTCGAGGCGGAGTGGATCTCGGACGGCGGCGACGTCAAGGAGGCGGTGCTCTGGCACGCCGGGCAGCGAACACCGCAACCTCCCACCCCCTCCGCACCCGTCGCCCCCGTCACACCTGGCCTCCGCCGCGCCACCCTCCTCTCCCCCCGCACGACCACCGGCTCCCCCACCGCCCCCATCACCCTCGCGGGACGCGGCCTGCCCGACCCGCCCGTCCGCCCGGTCGGCCGCTTCCTGTACGAGCCGGACGGCGCCGTCATCCGGGCCCATCTCGTCGCGGAGGTCGCCGAGGAGCTGAACGGGGGGCTGATCGACGAGACGATCGCGTACGTCACCGCCGACGAGCCGCGCCCCACCCCGTACGCCACTGCCTACGAGATCACCGACGAACTCCCCTTCAACCTCAAGAAGCTGAAGGCCCTGCTGCGCGCCCGCGAGGTGGGCGTCCTGACCGTGAAGAAGCGCGGCTCGGCGGTGGAACCGGAGGAGCTGCGCCGCCGCCTCAAGCTCAAGGGCCCGCACACGGCCACGGTCTTCCTGACCCGCGTGGCAGGCGCCCCGACCATGCTCCTGGGCCACCCGGCCGGCGCCCCCGGGGTCCCGGCGGAATAGCCCCGGCGCCACGGGCAGTTGCCACGCGGCATGACGACCGACGGAACCGCCCTCGACATCGCCGGGTGACGGAGGGGCGACAGCACGCCGGCCGGCCGCGAGCCGATGTAACTCCCGTTACAGCAGAGCCCGTACCACAGACACCGTTGCTACGATGTTTCGCTCATCGAGGGATCACCGGACAGCAGCGAGACGGGGCAGAAATGGCGGACCGGCCTAACCTCGATGTGTCGAGCGACGATCTGACGCGCCTCTCCGGCGATCTCGGTGAGATGCGGCGCCACCTCAACCAGCAGGTACGGCGGATGGACGCGATCGTCGACCGGATCGAGGCCGGCTGGCAGGGCCCGGCCGCCAAGGGCTATCGCGCACTGCACAGGGGCGCGGCCGAGGACGCTGTACGGATACGGGAAATCCTCACCGTCCTGGAACGCGCGACGCTGCTCAGCCGGGACGGCTTCACCGAGCAGGAGCTGGAAGTACTGCGGCAGATGCGGAGCGTCGAGTCCGCGGTCGATGTGGCGCGCGAGGCACAGGACTTGTCGTCGGATCCACCGCCCCAGGCCCCGCCGCCCCGGAGCCGTCTGGACTCCCTCTGAGCCACGGTCGGCCACCCGCTCGCTTCGACACCTGCACTGGGGGAACAGCACATGTCGGACGATGACAGCATCAGGGTCAGTTTCACCACCCTGCACGACCTCGCCGGTGAGCTGGAGGACATTCTCAAGCAGCTCAACGAGCGTCTGGAGACGCTCTACGACCGCACCGAAAAGGTGGTCCTGACCTGGGAAGGGGAAGCGCGCGACGTCTTCGTCGACGAACTCGACAAGTGGGACCACTCGATGCAGGACCTCCAGGCGGCGCAGGCATGGCTCCATGAGGTCGTCACCACGGGCCACACCAATTACGCCGCCGCGCACCGCGCGGTACTCCGCGGCTGGGGCGCCGCCTGATGACCACCCCGCCGCCGGCACAGAGCGGTGGTTTCGACGTCAAGCCATCGGATCTGAACCGCGTATCGGGGATCGTGGCTGCCCAGCAGTCCATGCTGAACAAATCGGCCGGAGATTTTGTTTTCGAGCTCATCAAGTATCCGGACTGCGGCGGATACGGAACGGCGGCAAAGAATCTCTCTGCCGCTTACGTAAAGGTCGGGAATCGCTTCCTCGACGTGTGGGCCAGAAGCATCGTCAGCGTCGGCGGCGTTGCGGTCGGATTCACCACGACGGCCAACAACTACACCACGGCGGAGGCCGCCAGTCATCCCTCAGGGTCGAAGCAACCCACCCTTTACCCGATCCCACAGGTGATCGACAAGGAACCGGTCTACCAACGGATGAGCGATCTCCGGTGGGGCGACATGGATGACTACAGCAGCAACTTGATATCATGGATTCTGGAGGGAATTCCCGACTGGGCCATGGACATCCTGCGCGATCTGATACATCACGTGTACCGGTGGGGAAAGGCAGGCGACATCCTGCCGCTTCCCGACTATCTGGAGATCGACAAGGTGGCACTGGCATGGCTGCGCCCCGGATTCGCGGTTTCTCAGGTCGACAGCACGTTGACAGGAGCGGTGTCCGGAATCACCGATCCGAACAACGGTGAGTGGCAAGCAGCCATGCGGCAGTTCACCAGTTCCCTCTGGGGTACCACCGCATGGGGCAAGTCGACCGCAGGATACGAGTGGAAGCACGACACACCCACGGGCCAGGGCGGCAGCAGCAGCCATCCCGTCATGACCGTCCTGTTCGACACCACACAGCAAGTCAGTAAAATAATGCGCGAGTTCGCCGAAGCGGCGGAGGAGATGCGCAGGAACGTTCACCAAGTATTCCGGGACGCCGCTTTCGAATCGTTGCCGAACATCAAGGACGGACTTGATCTCGACGACTTCAAAAAGCTGGGAAAGAGTCTCCTCAAGATGGGGAAGAACCTGGGCCTCAACATCACCTTGAACATCGACACCGGCGCCATCAACGCGGCCGTGACAAAATACGAGGGCCGCCTGGGCGAGCTGGAGTCAAGGCTTAAAGCACTGCTTCCCGCGCTTGACGAGGCGTACGAGAGTGCTCCGACGTACCAGGCGGAGGTGGCCCGTTCGCAGGGGTTCGGGGCGAGAGCACTCAACGAGTTCAAGCAGCAGCCGAAGTATACGGTCCCAGGCGAGGACAAGGAGAATCACTTCTACCCTGTCGACCTTGCGAACCAGGAAGGTGTGCACGGAAGTCACGTCCTCGACAAGCATGTGGGACAGAGTGACAGTCAGCTGCTGAACCGGCTCAGGGATCAACCCACCATCGCTGCCGCGTCCACCTTCCCCGATCTCGCGATCGCACAGAAGGCGACTCAGGACTCGATGGACGAGATAGGACCAGACCCCAGCAAGCCGGAAAATGCCGGCAAGCCGAACCTGGGAGTCAACAACCCGCAGAAGATCGAGAATTGGCTGTCCAGACCACGCGGGGACAACTCGATACTCACCCTCGACCCGGTGGAGTTCGACTACGCCACCGGACGGACCATACCTGCTGGTTCGTCGTCGGCGAGCGATACACACAGCGTCAAGGTGGTACTGAAATACAAGAACGGGATTGACCCTCCGTACGTCGTCTACACTTCCATGCCGGCCCACCCCTGACACCAGACACCTGATTGAGTGTGATATCCGTGAGCATCGGGAAACTGCCCGAGTGTGCACGCCGGATCTTCGACGAGCACCACACGCTTCTGCTGCTGGCGCGACGGGTGAGCAAGGACTGGTACGAGGACGTACTGTCGGCGCTGCACGGCTCGAACATCAGCGAGCTTCTGGGAATCGACCCCACCACGATGTTCGAGGGGGTCACAGCGGACGATCTACGCCAGAGCCTGTTGCCCGTGTCCCGCCGTGGCGCCGAGGACCTGATGAAGCTCCTCGCGGTCGGATCCTTTTACTCCGGTCCTGATGCGTCACTCCGGAAAGCGGACCCAGCAAGGGACGACTGCGTCCGAGAAATCATCGGGACAGTGGGCGAAGAGGCAGAATTCTTTACGAATCATGGCCACGCCGAGGATGGCGAGGAAGCAGATTTCTTCGCATCCAGCTTCCACTTCAATTCACTGGCAGAGACACTCTATGATGTTTCCCTGATTGCGATCTCATCGGAGCATCTCCTCATTGCCTGGAGATTTGAAGATGCATAGCAAAGGCCAGGGAGCCAGGGAGTACTTCCGCCTGTCCGGGGACCAGCTCCGGACAGCCGCCGACCTCTTCGATGACGATCCTGCGGGCACGTCGCCGGCGCTGAAGAATATTCCCCACGCGATCCCGAAGCAGATCGCCATGGTGATCAACGATGTCCACCCCGCGTGTCCTTGGCATCTGCCGGGGCTGGCCGGCGAATGCCATGAGGCCCTGGTCCTCTTCCGAAACGATGAAGAGACGATGGACCGGTTCTTCTCCAGCGCGCTCAACGGAGGGTCAGGGACCTTGGACTTCGTGGAATTCTTCCCCGCGCTCGCACAGGCGTGCCTCGATCACGTGACACGGTCCCACCCGCCTCTGTGGGAGTGGCAGGGAGCATGAAGCGCGTACACCACCCACAGCACATGACGAGGCCACCGACGATGCGAACCCGATCCGCCGCCTATCCCGACCGCGGGACCGCCCAATGGGCCACCCAGCAGGTCGTCACCCGTAACGAACAGGTCATTCACCGCTGGCTCGCCCAGTCCACCCGGCAGCGCCTCACCATCGAGGCCGCCTGGCCGTCGCGGCCCGAGCCCGTCGGAAGGGTCCTTCTGCAGGCCATGATGCTGGCCGGGCGTGACCCGGTCGATGTACGCGCGGCCCGCGTCGTCCTCAGGCGGGACGCCACCACCCCGCACGGGTTCACCGTCCACGCCACCTTCCCGATCTACCTCTGAGGCCCGTTCCGTGTCCCTGAAGCCGCTCGAACACGACCGCAAGTACGGCGAGCTCGACGAGGTCGTCCGCGCCCATCTCGGCCGGACCGCCGGAGACGAGGAGGCGCTGACCGCGTACCTGCGGCACGTCTGGCGTACCCGCCCCTGGGCTCTCGCCGTCGCCGAGCACCAGCTCCGGGAGTACGCGGCGAACCCGCCCGGTCGGCTCCGGCTGCGCCTCGGTGAGTTCTACCCCGTGCCCGACGTCGGCCTGCCCGACACCGAGATCCAGGACTGGCTCCGGGAACTCGCCGACCGGATCAAGCAGAGCGTCGAGGCCGGCGAGGCTCCGCCGCCGGCCGTACCGCAGACGCACTGGGAGTGGCACGCCCGCTTCCCGGAGCTCGCCCAGTTCCTCGGCGGCTGGTTCTCCCAGGACATGCCGGACGAGTTCCCGGACCATGACGCGGCGCTCCAGGACTATCTCGACACCACGGACCCCGGCCTGGTGGCCCGTCTCGCGGGCGAACTGTACGAGCTGCTGGCTCTGCCGCTCACCGAATCCGACCACGCCCTCGCCGTCGCGGAACTGGGCATGGAGATGGATCCGCCGGCGCCGTACTCCCCCAGCGGCTGGCTCAGCAGCGTCGCCGCGCGGCTCGTCTGACCGCGGCCGGCGACAGCGCGTCAACCGAGGTCCGTCAGTTCGTCCGCGTAGATCTGGGAGAGCGGCTGCGGGCCCACGTACTGCTGGCAGTTGCACTGTCTGAGCTCGTACCGCAGCGGCTTCTTGTTCTCGTCCCACTCCGTCGGGGTCTCGACGTCCTCGTGGCACTTGCCCTGCCGGTCGTGCTTCGCCAGGTGGTGTGAGCAGCCGCAGATCGGCTCCGGAAGCTTCTGGGCCTCTTCCAGAGCCTGACGCTCGGCCTGGCGCTCGCCCTCCGCCAGCTTGAAGCGTTCGATTTTTCGTTCATGCCGGGTCTTGAGGGCGGTCCGGCCCGTGTCGGCCACCCAGCCGAACCCGCCCACGATGAAGAAGACGAAAATCCACCAAAGCCAGTCCATCGGCCGCCCCTTACACCTGAATGGCGTATGCGTTCCCTCTTCAGGATAGGACGGCGCCGGTAGGAACAGCCTCAGCGATGCGCGCCTCCGCCCCGGCGGACCGGGACGGTATTGCGCAACTGCGCTGACCAGCGCCGCTGCGAGAACGACTGGGCGAGGCCGAGAATCCCGGTGAGCAGGACCGTGGCCCCGAGCCCGACCAGGTACGTCGTGCTGCTCACCTTCGCCGTCCGCGACGAGGCCTCGGCCAGGGCGGCTCCGACCAGGCCCACCCCCGCCAGGCAGAGCGCCACCGAGGGCAGCAGCCACAGCACCGACCTCCGGTGCGCCAGGGACTGCGCCTCGCTCACGGGCGCCGGGTCGAGGGCCGCCCACGCCTCCAGGCGCAGCCGTATGACATGGCCCCGGTGCAGCCAGAAGCCGAGGGCGATCGCCGCGGGCACCAGCAGGACCGCCGCGAGGATCAGCGCCACGACCCCGCTCACCGGGTCGAAGCCCACCTCCCCGAAGCTCTGGACGGCCAGCCCGACGCACGCCCAGCCGAGCACCGCGACCGCCCCCGTCAACCACAGCAGCACCAGCCGTACGATCCCCAGGCCGCGTCTGCTCAGCTCCACCAGAGCCGTGGACCGGTCGGCGAGGCGCGCCGCGTCGTCGGGCCAGGAGCACAGCTCCTCGGGCGGCGGGGGCGGCGGCAGGGACCGGCGGTTGATCATGCGGCAGAGGGTAGCGGGGCGTCGGGGAGCGGTCCCGTCCGGGCGGCGCGCACGGTCTCGGCGGGCCGTCTCGGCGCGCACCGTCTCAGCGGGCCGTCTCGGCATGCGTCGTCTCAGCGGGCCGCCCCCGGTGCGACCAGCCGCACCGCCCACCGGTAGTGCCCCACCGCCCGCGCCACGCCGATCAGTCCGGCGATCCACAGGATGGTGCCCGCGCCCATCGCGTACGCCACCTCCGCGTACGTGTCCTCGCCGCGCTCCGCCGTGGCCGGTACGACGAACGCGACGCACAGCCCGGCGGCGCCGGCCACGAACGACGTCAGCAGCCAGCTCAGGCTGCGCCCCGCCATCCGCAGCCCGCCGTCGCTCTCCGGGTCGCTGTCCAGCGCCGCCCACCGCGTCATCAGCCCGCGCACCGCACGCTCCTCGCGGACCGACAGCCCGAGGAAGACCACGGCCGTGACCAGCACGCCCAGCCCGATCGCGAGGAACGGCACGGCGAACATGACGCCGAGTGGATCCGCCCCGTTGCCGAGCGAGACCAGCACCTCGCCGACCAGAAACCACCCGAACTGCACCCCCAGCACCAGCAGCCAGAAGCGCACCAACTCGACCGGCCCGAGGCTGCGACCGCCGAGATACGAGAGCACCCCGGCCCGGTCCGCGAGCAGGGCCGGGCGGTCGGGCCAGGAGCGCAGGTGCTCAGGGGGCGGGGGTGGCGGCAGCGGCGTACGACGTGACATGCACACGAGGCTATCGACCCCCGACGCTCAAGCGTCGAAGCGGACCCCGGCGCGGACCGCGTCCACGAAGGTCTGCCAGGCGGCGGGGGCGAAGACCGCCGTGCCCACGGCGCGGTCCTTGGTGTCACGGACCGCCTGACGTCCGCCGGGCAACCGGCCGCGTTCGACGCAGCCGTTGTTGCTGCCGCTGTATGTGCTCTTGTGCCAGAGCGCGCCGTCGAACTCGCCGGAGACCTCGGAGATCACTGTCCACTGCCCTGGAGGAGATCACGGATGTACTTCTGTGAGGCGGACGGCGAAAGGGCCGCGGCGGTGAACTCGTCCCACACCTGCGCGTATACCTGTACGTCGGTCCGCTGCTCCAACAACGTACCCCCGGTGACATGCTCCAACCATGTGACGTCGATGGAGGGTTCACCGCGCAGCGAGAAGAGCGTGAACGGGGTGTACTGCTCGGCCGGGATCGCCGCGTCGAGGGGCAGGATCTGGATGTTGACGTTGCTCCGCCTGCCCATCTCCAGCAGGTGCTCCAACTGCTCCCGGACCACCTCACCGGACTTGCTGATGCGGTGGAGGACGGACGCCTCGATGATCGTGCGCAGGCGGAAGTCCAGCTGGGAGTCGAGGAGTTCCTGTCGTTTGATCCGGGTCTCCGCCAAGGGGGCGATCCTCTCCGCGGGGTAGCGGGCCTCGAAGATCTCCCGCATGTACGCCCCGGTCTGGAGCAGCCCCGGGATCACCGCGGGGTCGTACTCACGCACCAGCTCCGAGTCCGCCTCCAGGGTCAGATAGTCCCGAAGCTCGTCATGGAGCAGCGGGCCCTCGCTGCTCCACCAGTCCACCTTGTGGATCTCCTTGGCGAGCCGCTTGATGCTCGCCACATACGCCGCGTCCTCGATTCCGTAGAACTCCAGCAGCACCGTCAGATCGAGCGGCCTTATCCCCCGCTTGCCGTTCTCGATCTGCGAGATCTTCGGCTGCCCGCACTGGAGTTTGTCGGCGATGTCCTGGACTTTGTATGCCCGTTCGACACGGAGCCGCTTCAACTCGTTGCCGAGCCGCTTGCTGCGCATCGTGGGCATGTCGCTGTGAGCCATGCCCACATCGTGGCGCGCCGCTTCTCCGCATAGAGATGTCTTCGGGGCGGATTCACTCGTCAGTATGAAGCAGCATCGGAATATCTTGCCCGGCAAATGGTTCGCCCCACACCATCGTGCCGAAACGCGGCACCGCTCCTCGTGGTGACTCGCTGTCGATCGATCACGCGGCCCTCAAGGCGGCACAGGAGGAGCCATGGTGAACGTGGCCGGCATCGAACGGGAACTGAGAATCGACTTCGTCGTGCGGCCGGACGGACTGGGACGTATCCGTCGCGAACTGGTAGAAACGTTGGTGACGTGGGGCTGCGAAGCGGTCTCGGACGTAGCGGTTCCGGTCGTGACGGAGCTGCTGACCAACGTTCACAAACACGCCGGTGGCCGATGCGGCCTCCTCGTCACACCGACCGAGGCCCATCTGTCCGTCACCGTCAGTGATTTCACTACGGCCGTTCCAGCGAAGCTAGCCCGTTCCTCCACGGCGGAGGACGGCAGAGGGCTGATCCTGATCGAGGAGCTGACCGAGCACTGGGAGACCGTACTCACCGCGTCCGGAAAGGACATCAGGTGCGCGATTCCGTTGCCGGTCGCCGAAAAGCCGGGGTCCGTATTCGGAACCGGGACGGGGGTCGAATTCCGGTCCGGGTCCGGGCCCAGGTCTGAGAGCGCAAGGAGTTGAGCTGACCGTGGCTGTCGAAGAGAGCGCCATCATCAAGGAGTTGAACCACTACCTGCTTGGCCACCCTGACGAGACGTCGGCGACGATGCCCCTGTTCGACGCGTTGCTCGACCACTCCCGTCAGGGCCTGTGCCTGCACCACGGCAGTTGCCCGGTGGTCAGGGCGGGGGCCATCCTGATGGACGAGCAGGGGCGGGCGCTCGCCCTGCGGTACGGGGACGCCTGGGGGTTCGCCGAGGGCGCGCCCGACCCCTCGGACCAGTCGCTCAGCCGGACCGCGACGCGCGTGCTGGAGGAGTTCGCGGGCGTCCAGAACGTCTGGACGGCGCCCGGCGAGGAGGGCCCGATCCTGGTCGACACCTCGCCCGCCGCCCCCGAGGACGGGCGCCGCATCCGGTACGGCTTCCGCTATCTCTTCCGGGCGCACTCGCGCGTCCTCGTCCCCGCGATGGCCGCGCTGGGCCGGGCGCGCTGGACCTCGGTGGACGAGATCGGGCCGCCGCTGCTCCGCAGGCGGCTGCAGGACCGGCTGGCGGTGTCGCGGTGAGCCCGAGCGCGCAGCAGGTCGCGTACGTGCTTGCCGTTCTGGCGCTGGGCGGTTCGCTGGCGCTGGCCATCTGGCGGAGCTGACCGACGGGCCGACCGGACTGATCGAAGCCGACCGGTCCGACCGGCCGACAGACGCTGTCGGTCTCACGCTACGACGGTCCCGGTCTCCCGAGTTCGGCCTCGCGGCGCCGGAGCAGTTCACGCTCGCGCGCGTTGCGGGTGAGCCCGGCCGCCCGCTCGAACTCGGCCCGCGCCTGTTCCGGGCGTCCCAGCCTGGCCAGCAGGTCGCCCCGGACGCTGGGGAGCAGGTGGTACGCCTTCAGCGCCGGGTCGTCGGCGAGGGCGTCCACCAGCGCGAGTCCGGCCGCCGGGCCCTCCGCCAGGGAGACGGCGACGGCGCGGTTGAGTTCGACCACCGGGGAGGGGGTGAGCGCGGCGAGTCTGCCGTACAGGACGGCGATCGCGGGCCAGTCCGTCTCCTCGTACGTCGCCGCGCGGGCGTGGCAGGCCGCGATGGCCGCCTGGAGGGCGTAGGGCCCCGGCGCCGCGCCCGCGCGCGCGGCGAGGGAGCCCGCGTGGGTGAGGGCGGCGAAGCCGCGGTGGACGAGGAGCTGGTTCCAGCGCGCCCGGTTCTGGTCGGCGAGCAGGACGGGCGCGCCGTCGGGTCCCGTGCGGGCGGGTGTCCGGGACGCCTGGAGCTCCAGCAGGGCGGCGAGCGCGTGCACTTCGGGTTCGCCGGGCATCAGGCCGGCGAGTACGCGGGCGAGGCGCAGGGCGTCCTCGCAGAGCCCGGGGCGCAGCCAGTCGTCCCCCGCGGTGGCCGAGTAACCCTCGTTGAAGAC
This sequence comes from Streptomyces sp. NPDC059255, assembly GCF_042752355.1. NCBI lineage: Bacteria > Bacillati > Actinomycetota > Actinomycetes > Kitasatosporales > Streptomycetaceae > Streptomyces > Streptomyces sp. NPDC059255. Next base: position 208,762 of record NZ_JBHYZP010000006.1, on the reverse strand, counting down.
CAGGTAGATGACCTCCAGGACGGAGGAGAGCCGCGCCGCGCGCTCCGCACCGTACGGCACCTCGAACGGCACCCCCGCCGCGGCGAGGCTGCGCTTGGCGCGCACGATGCGCTGGGCGACGGTCGCCTCGGGGGCGAGGAAGGCGCGGGCGATCTCGTCGGTGGTGAGTCCGCCGAGGAGGCGCAGGGTGAGGGCGATGCGGGCCGCGGTGGAGAGGACGGGGTGGCAGGCGGTGAAGATGAGGCGGAGGAGGTCGTCGTCGATCTCCTCCCCGATGCCTCCGCCGCCGCTGCCTCCGCCATCAGCGCCTCCGCCGTCGGTGCCGCTCCCGCTCCCGCCGGTGTCTCCGGTGCCGAGCACCGCCGCGTCGGGGGTCTCCGGCCCGGGAGCGTCCTCCAGGGCCCGGCCGACCTCGGCGAGCTTGCGGGCGTACGTCTCCCGGCGGCGTACGAGGTCGATGGCGCGGTGCCTGGCCGTGGCCATGAGCCAGGCTCCCGGCCGGTCCGGGACGCCCGACTCCGGCCACCGCTCCAGCGCCGCGACGAGTGCGTCCTGCGCGATCTCCTCGGCGATGCCGATGTCGCGTACGACACGGGCGACCGCCGCGATGATCTTCGGGGACTCGATCCTGAAGACCGCCTCCAGCGCACGCTCCGCGGCGGCCGCACGGTCCGCGCCGGTCTCCGCGCCTGCCCCGCCCGCCCCACCCGGTCCGTCCGACCCGCCGTTTGCCCTCACGGGCACCCATCAGAGCACACGCACCGGCGCGGGGCGCGGCGAGCCCGTCCGGCCCGGGCTGCTCGGCTTACGCGCCCTACGCGGTTTGCTCGACCTACCCGGTTTACTCGACTTACTCGGCGATCTGCCGGACCTCGCAGGTCACGTCGTACTCGTCCCCATGCACCTCGACGAAGCGCCGCGCCCACTCGACGGCCTCGGCCCGGTCCTTCGCCTGCATGAGCGCGTATCCGCCGATGACCTCCTTGGCCTCGGTGAACGGCCCGTCGGTGACGGTGAGTTTCCCGCCCTTCTCGTGCCGGACCCGCACCCCCTCGGAGGTCGGCGTCAGCCCGGCGGTGTCGAGCATGACGCCGGCCTTGGTGATCTCCTCCAGCAGCGCTCCCATACGCTGCTGCAACTCGGGGCTCGGGCCGCCGGCCGGTGCGGTGGCCTCGTCGATACGTACCAGGGACAGAAAGCGCGGCATGGTGACTCCTCAGGTGTGGGGCGGGCTGTTTCCCGCCTCTCACCTTTACGTCGAACGGGAGACGCCCGGATCGACACACGCCGGGAAATTCTTTCGAAGATCTTTCGACCGGGGCCCGGTGCGCCTTCGGGCAGCACGCCGGGCCCTCCCGGACGGCGATCATGCCCCTGTGCCGCTGCTCATCGTGCCCGGCCGCCTCTAGGGTCGGGGGAGTGAGCCTATGGACTTCCCTCGAACCTGCCTCGACGACCATGGACGCGGGTGGAACCAGATCCGTGACGTTGCGGCTGCGCAATACCGGTGACGTGGTCGACGAGTACCGTTTCGTCCCGGTCGGCGACCTCGCACCGTACTCCACCGTCGAACCCGCGACCCTCCGGCTCTACCCCGGTACGACCGGCACCGTCACCGTCACCTTCGCGCCGCCGCGCACCCCCGACTCCACCGCGGGACCGCACCCGTACGGAGTGCAGGTCGTGCCCACGGAGCATCCGGAGGCCACGACGGTCGCCGAGGGCAACATCACCATCGCCCCCTTCTCGGAGCTGCGCGCCGAGCTCGTGCCGCCGACCGTCAAGGGCCGGTTCCGGGGCCGGCCCAAGCTGGCCGTCGACAACCTCGGCAACGTGAAACTCACCGGGTCCATCAGCGGCAGCGACAACGGCGATCAACTCAGTTACGAGATCTTCCCCGGCAGCATCCAGATCGAGCCGGGGCGCGCCGCGTTCGTGAAGGCGACGCTCAAGCCGCGCCAGATCACCTGGGCCGGGCAGAAGCAGGAGCGGCCGTACACCCTCGACATCCGCAGGTCGGGCGCGGAGCCGACGCCGGTGGACGGGACGTACGTACAGCGCAGCGTCATGCCGTACTGGCTGATGACGGTGATGAGCCTGCTGCTGGTGCTCACCGTCACCGGGTTGATCCTCTGGTTCAACTTCAAGCCCAATGTACGGAGCCTGGCCAAGGAGAAGATCGAGTCGGTCGCCGCCGAGTCGATCAAGCCCTCCGAGTCCGCGGCGCCGAAGCTGCCCGATCCGCCCGCCGCCGAGGTGACCCCGGACCAGCCGAAGCCCGATCCGGGCGACGGCGACGGCGACGGCGACAGTGGCGGTGGCGGTGGCTCGGGCGGGGACGAGCCCAAGGAGAAGAAGGACCCGGCGTCGCGTACCCGCGTCCAGGTCAGGGATGTGCGGACCGACAAGTGCGCCGACATCCTCGGCCGTGAGGAGGGCGCCCCGAACGGACCGGTCCTGCACTCGTTCTGCAACCCCCCGGAAGAGGACAACCAGCTCTGGAACCTTGAGGTCCGCTACAAGAACAAGGCCCCCAACGGGACCAGTGTCTTCCAGATCCGGAACGTCACGGACGAGTTGTGCATGGACCTGGGCGGCTACGAGGGTGTGGACCCCGGGACCCCGGTCGCGGAGTTCCCCTGTGACGGCACCACCAGCGACAACCAGCTCTGGTGGCTCGACCTCCAGAACAACGGCAACGACACTCTGTCGCACTACTTCATACGCAACCTCGCCAGCGACAACATGTGCCTGAAGCTGAGTCGCGCCGACCCCAACGTCGACGACTACGGCCCGGACGCGCCGCTCGTGGTCAAGAAGTGCACCGACGGCGACGACGGGGCCTGGAAGTTCGTCACGGAGAAGCGGGCCAAGGAGATGTCGCAGCAGGGCGGCTGAGCCGTAAGGCCTTACGGCTCAGGGGCCGTTACGGACGAGGTGCGGCCGCGTCCGTACGGCCGGGGCCGTGCAGTTCACCGAGCGCCGTCCGCAGCGCGTCGGAAGTGAGGGGCTCGCCCGGCAACGGGCGGGCCCCTTCCGCGCGCAGCCCGTCGAGGAAGAGCGCGAGCAGCCGCCGCCAGGATCCGGACGCGGCCGTCTCGGCGGCCGGTACGGCACGGCCCAGCGCCGCCAGCGCGAACAGCACGTCCTCCACCGACACGTCGTCGCGTACGGTGCCCTCCTCGCGGCACCGCGCCAGCAGGGCGCCGATCGTCGCGGCGTTGTGGACGTGCAGCGCCTCCAGCGTGGGCACGCCCGGCATGGCGGTCGTCATCAGGTCCGTGATGCCCCGGTCCATGGCCAGCCCCGTGAAGGTCCGCTCCAGATAGGCCACCAGCCCCGCCCACGGGTCCGCCGCCTCCCGGGCTCGCTCCCCTGCCTCGATGGTCGCCGCGAGCCCGTCGCCGAATACGGCCTCGATCAGCGCGGCCCGGTCGGGGAAACGGCGGTAGAGCGTGGCGTTGCCGACCTCGGCCCTGCGGGCGATCACGTCGAGCGGGGCCTCGACCCCCTGCTCCGCGTAGACCGCGCGGGCGGCGGCGATCACCCGTTCCCGGTTGCGCTGCGCGTCCTGTCTCACGGCCGTACCGTACCGTGACGCCGACAAGTGTGGACTACTCCCCGTTTTCCGGTTTCCCTGTTATCGTCGGAAGCAATAAATGGGGAGCACTCCCCATTTCACCCGCACCCTCGGACGGATCCGGGAGACCACCATGCCCACCGACTCCATCTCCACCGGCCCTGCTTCTGCTGGTTCCACCGGCGACGGGGTACGTGCCGGGGACGCCGGCGCCGAAGACCTCGCCCTGGGCGACTGGCCCGGCTTCACCGCCGACCCGTACCCGCGCTACGCGCGGCTCCGCGCGGCCGGTGCCGTCCACCCCGTGAGCCTCCCCCTCGGGGCGCCGCAGTGGCTCGTCACCGACGGTGCCACGTCCCGCGCCGCCCTCACCGACACCGAGCGGCTGCGCAACGACATCCGCCACTCCTCCTCCTGGAAGAGCGACGGAGGCCATGCCGTCGGCCGCAACATGCTCCAGGTCGACCCGCCCGACCACACCCGGCTGCGCCGCCTGGTCGCCAGGGAGTTCACGCAGCGCCGGGTGCAGGCGCTGCGCCCGCGCGTGCAGGAGATCGCCGACGGGCTGCTCGACGCCGTGGCGGCGGACGGCCGCGCCGATCTCGTCGACGCGTACGGCTTCCCGCTGCCGGTCACGGTCATCTGCGAGCTGCTGGGCGTCCCGGCCGGCGACCGGGAGCCGTTCCGTGCCTGGTCGGCGCAGATCGTCGCGGTGACCGACCCGGAGGCCGGGCAGCGGGCCAACCGGGAGATGACGGAGTACTTCCTCGGCCTCATCGAGGAGAAGCGCGCCCTCCCGGCCGGGGCCGCGGAGAGCGATCTGCTGCACGCGGTGATCCACTCCACCGACGAGAACGGGGACGGGGACGGCGCGCGGCTCGACACCGAGGAACTCCTCGGCATGGCCTTCGTGCTGCTGGTCGCCGGGCACGAGACCACCGCGCACCTGATCTCCAGCGCCGTCCACCACCTGCTGCGCCACCCCGACCAGCTCGCCGCGCTGCGCGCCGACTGGACGCTGCTGGACGGCGCGATCGAGGAGACGCTGCGGTACGAGCCGCCCGTACAGGCCACGTCGTACCGTCACACCGCCGAGCCCGTCACCCTCGGCGGGACCCGGATCGCCGCGGGCGAGCCCGTCATGTTCTCGATCGCGGCGGCCAACCGGGACCCCGAGCGGTTCCCCGACCCGGACCGCTTCGACATCCGCCGCGACCCGGCCGTCACCCGGGGCCATCTCTCCTTCGGCCACGGCATCCACCACTGCCTGGGCGCCCCGCTGGCCCGCCTGGAGGGCGCCGTCGCGCTGCGTACGCTGCTGGAACGCTTCCCGGGGCTCGCCCTGGACGAGACGGGCGCCGCAGGCGACGGTGCTGGAGCCGGTGCCGATGCGCTCGAGTGGCGTCCTGGCCTGCTGCGCGGGCTGAACCGGCTGCCGGTGCGCTGGTAGCTCGCGGTGGAGGGCGCTCGGCGCGGCCCGCACGGGGGTCAGACCGCGTCGAGCGCCTCGAAGCGCCACCGGTGGACCGGGCGGGCGATCAGGTCCGGCGCCGGGTCCGGCAGTTCGGGGACCTCGGCGTCGTAGGAACCCTCCCACCAGGTGATGACGAGGACCCGGTCCCCGGCCTCCCCCGGGGCGCGGAAGAGCTCACGGCGCAGCGGCGCGGGCGCCAGCTCGTACGCCCCGGCCCACGCCAGCAGCTCCGCGCCCCGGCCGGGCACGGCCTTGGCCTCCCACATCAGCGCGACCGTCATGGGTGTCCTGCGAGCCTCACTCATGAGTACAGGTTGTCCTTCGCGAGTTCATGAACGTGATCGTGATCGTGATCGTGCGCGTGGGTGTGGCCGTGCGCGGTGTGGCCGTGCCCGTGGCCGTCCTCCACGGCGCCCGGCACATGCGGTTCGGTCACCGGCAGCGACGAGTCCGCCGACAGCTCCCAGTCCGACGCCGGCCGCCCGCGCGCCACCATCTCCGCGCCCAGCGCCGCCACCATCGCCCCGTTGTCCGTGCACAGCCCCGGGCGCGGCACCCGCAGCCGGATCCCGGCCCGCTCGCACCGCTCCTGCGCGAGCGCGCGCAGCCGGGAGTTGGCCGCGACACCGCCGCCGATCATCAGATGGTCGACACCCTCGTCCTTGCAGGCGCGGACGGCCTTGCGCGTCAGTACGTCGACGACCGCCTCCTGGAAGGAGGCCGCCACGTCCCGTACGGGCACCTCCTCGCCCGCGGCCCGCTTCGCCTCGATCCAGCGCGCCACGGACGTCTTCAGCCCGGAGAAGGAGAAGTCGTACGCGGCGTCACGCGGCCCGGTCAGCCCGCGCGGAAACGCTATGGCAGCCGGATCGCCCTCCCGCGCCAGCCGGTCGATCACCGGCCCGCCGGGGAAGCCGAGGTGCAGCACGCGCGCGATCTTGTCGAACGCCTCGCCCGCCGCGTCGTCGATCGTCGCACCCAACGGCCGTACGTCACTGGTGATGTCGGGCGCGAGCAGCAGCGACGAGTGCCCGCCGCTGACCAGCAGCGCCATCGTCGGCTCGGGCAGCGGGCCGTGTTCGAGCTGGTCGACGCAGATGTGCGAGGCCAGGTGGTTGACGCCGTAGAGCGGCTTGCCGAGGGCGTACGCGTACGCCTTGGCCGCCGAGACCCCCACCAGCAGCGCCCCGGCGAGCCCCGGACCCGCCGTCACGGAGATCCCGTCGAGGTCGCGCGCGGTGACCCCGGCGTCCTTCAGCGCGCGCTCGATCGTCGGGACCATCGCCTCCAGATGCGCGCGCGAGGCGACCTCCGGCACGACGCCGCCGAAGCGCGCGTGCTCGTCGACGCTGGAGGCGACGGCGTCGGCGAGCAGTGTCGTACCGCGCACGATGCCGACACCGGTCTCGTCGCAGGAGGTCTCGATGCCGAGGACGAGCGGTTCGTCAGCCATGGTTCTCAGTTCCCTGCGTCTCTGTTCCGTCGGTGTCTTCGGCGGCCCGGTCGGCCCGGTCGGCCCGGTCGGTCCGAGTCGTCCGGTCGTCCTGGGCGCGGAAGCGCATGACGAGCGCGTCGACGTTGCCCGGCTGGTAGTAGCCGCGCCGGAAGCCGATGGGCTCGAAGCCGAACCGTTCGTAGAGCCTCTGCGCCCGCGTGTTGTCGACCCGTACCTCCAGCAGCACCTCGTCGCACTCGAAGGCGGTGGCGTGCTGGAGCAGGGTGGTGAGGAGGCGGGAGCCGAGGCCGGTGCCCCACTGGTCGCGGGCGGCGGCGATGGTCTGTACGTCACCGAGGCCACCGGCGGCGGCGAGTCCCGCGTACCCGACGATCCGCCGCGCGCCCGCCGCGTCCGTCCCGGTGTCCGTTCCCGCCGCCGTCTCGGCGACGACGTAGCGGCGCGTCGCCGCCGGGCCGCGCGCGTGCGCCAGCTCCGACCAGAACATCCCCGGTGACCAGGCGTCCTCGGGGAACAGCTCCTGTTCGAGGGCGAGCACCGGCTCGATGTCCCACCAGCGCATCTCCCGCAGGACCACAGAAGTGGAATCCGATGAGGCGGTCACTTCGGGGTGACCACCTTGTAGTTCTTCGGCACCTGCGCGTCGGGCCGCCGCAGATAGAGCGGCAGCGGCGCCAGGAACTCCCCGCCCGCCGCGATCCGCTCGGCGGCCAGCGCGGCCAGCGCCTCGGCCGACTGGTGCTCGGGGCCCCGCGCGTCCGGGAAGACCTCCGGGTAGAGCAGCGCCCCCGCGCCCACCACGGGCAGGCCCGCGAGCTCGTCCCCGAACCGGTCCGCGAGGTCGCCGGGGCGGTCCACCGCGGGCTCGGTCAGCCGCGTACGGGAGTCGGCGTACCGCGCCCAGTAGACCTCCTTGCGGCGGGCGTCCGTGGCCACCACGAACGGCTCCGTCAGGCCGGACGCGTACGCCAGCCCGTCCAGGGTGCAGAGCCCGCGCACCGGGACGCCGAGCACCGACCCGAAGGTCGACGCCGTCACCAGGCCGACCCGGAGCCCGGTGTACGGTCCCGGCCCGACCCCGACGATCACATCCGTCACGGCGTCGAGTTTCCGTCCGGCACGGGCGAGGACCCGGTCGACGGCGGGCAGCAGCAGCTCCCCGTGGCGGCGCGCGTCGACCAGACTCTCGGCGGCCAGGACGGAGGAACCGTCGTGGAGAGCGACGGTGACGGCGGGCGTGGCGGTATCAACGGCGAGCAGAAGCACGCAAACAGCCTACGGCTCCCGGCGCCGGGGCACGGCGCCCCGCCCCGTCATCCCGCTACTGCTAACGTCACCACGGAGTCATACGTACGAGAGGTGGATCAAGGTGTCCAGGAGCAGCTCGGGAATCGTGGCCGGGCTCACCGCAGCGGCTGTCGCCGTGGTCGGTTTCCTCGCCTTCCAGGCATCGGCGAACGTACCCGACACTCTCGGGAAGCCCACAAAAGCGGCCCCCAGCTCCTTGCCCGCCGCCTCCGGCGGTGCCCCCGCGCAGAAACCGAAGAACCCGACGGCCCTGCCGGCCGACTCGGGCTCGGGGATGCGAGTCGTCTACGCACTGGCCGACCGGCGGGTCTGGCTGGTGGACGAGAAGGGCAGGTCGACCCGGACGTTCACGGTCATGCCGAGCACGGTCAACCCGACGCCCGGCTCGTACACCGTGACCTCGCGGTCCGGCTCCGTGACCGGCTCGGACGGCGTACGGATCGAGCACGTGGTGCGCTTCACGACCGTCGACAACGTGGCGATCGGGTTCAGCGCGGCGGTGGACGGCACGCTCACCAGCCCCGACCCGACGCTGAAGACCGGCGGGGTCAGGATGCGGGTGGCGGACGGGAACGCGATGTGGACCTTCGCGACGGTCGGCTCGAAGGTGGAAGTAATCCCGTAGTCCCCGGCCCCCGGCTCCCGGCCTCCTGTTCCCGGTCCGGTCCGGTCCGTTTCGGTCCGTTTCGTTTCGGTTATGCGGCGTCGCGCTCATGCGCGGCGCCGCACTGCTGTCCGGCCTGTTGCCCGCCCTGGTCGCCGCTCTCTCTCCGCAGTTCCACCGCCGTGTCCTGCTCCGCGTCGGGCTCGGGCGCGCGCGGGGGCGTCGAGACGGCCGCCGCCGCGGCGCAGGACGCGAGCAGGTCGTGCATGGGGACGGACGACGGCGACGGCGACCGCGCCGGATACGACGAGGACCGCGGACGGATGTCACGCTCGGGCGCCGGCATGGGTGCCTCCTGGGGCTCCGGGGGCAGGCATGGTTAGGTAGACCTAACCAAGTCTTCCTACCATGTGACCACGCACGGCACGGCACGCGCAACATTTTGCCGACGTCTTGTCGGAACGTACGGAACGACTGACCGAATCGCCGAGCTGACCGGTGCCCGGTCGGCGGGCGGGGCGGTGGGTGCTACGCGGCCGGCGCGGCCAGCGGGGCCAGATCCGTCTCCGCCCACCGGGCGCCGAGGCCGGTCAGGGTGACGGTGCGGCGGTCGTCCTCGGCCGTCGCCGCGGGGTCCGTCCCGACCTCCGGCGCGGCGGCGGTCCCGCCGACGACCCGGTGGATGACGACGTGCAGCCGATCGTCCGACAGCTCCTCGACCTTGCCGTCGCCCCACTCCACGACCACCACGGAGTCCGGCAGCGAGACGTCGAGGTCGAGATCCTCCATCTCGTCGAGACCGCCGCCGAGCCGGTACGCGTCGACGTGGACCAGCGCGGGTCCGCCGGTCAGCGAGGGGTGGACGCGGGCGATCACGAACGTCGGGGAGGTGACGGCGCCCCGGACCCCCAGGCCCGCGCCGAGGCCGCGCGTCAGGGTCGTCTTGCCGGCGCCCAGCTCGCCGGTGAGCATCACCAGGTCGCCGGGGCGGAGCAGCGCGGCGAGGCGCAGGCCCAGCTCCGTCATCCGTTCGGGCGAGTCGACGGTGACGACCGTGCGGGTCGCGGCCGTACGGGTGACGTCGGCACGGGCGGCGTCGGTACGGGCGGCGTCAGACGCCGGGCTGTGCGGTGCTTCCATGCGTACCAACGTTAGACGGTGCGGGCACCGCCCCGATCCGTATCAGCAGGTCGGCCAGCCGGTCCGTGACGGCCTCCGGGTGCTCCAGCATCACCAGGTGCCCGGCGTCCGGGACGAGCACCAGCTCCGCGTCCGGCAGCAGATCGCCGATGGCCTCGCTGTGGGTGCTGGGGGTCACCAGGTCCTTCTCCCCGGCCAGTACGAGCGCCGGGATCTCCAGGAAGGCGGGCAGCGCGGTCGCCTTGTCGTGCTCGGTGAAGGCCGGGTAGAACTCGGCGACGACATCGATCGGGGTGGACTCGATGAGCCGTTCCGCGAACCGCGCGACGCCCGGGTCCACGTCCTTCGAGCTGAAGGAGTACCGCTTGATCAGCCCGGCGGAGATCTCCGCCGTGGCCCGCCGCCCGCGCTCGACCAGCTCGGTCTGCGAGCCGAGCGCCCGCAGCACGCCGGGGAGCACGCTCCGTACGGCGTTGACGCCCATGGTGGGCAGCCCGTAGGTGACCTCGGCGAGCTTCCCGCTCGACGTGCCGACGAACGCGACGCCGACGACCCGGTCCCGTATCAGCTCGGGGTACTGGTCGGCCAGCGCCATCATCGTCATGCCGCCCATGGAGTGGCCGACCAGCACCACGGGACCGTCGGGCACGGCGGCCTCGATGACGGCCTTCAGGTCGCGGCCGAGCTGGTCCATCGTGACCGGTACGGCGTCGGGGCCGCGCTGGGCCACGCCCCGGGCGGAGCGGCCGTGGCTGCGCTGGTCCCAGTGGACGGTACGGACGAGGCCGCGCAGCGCGGCGCGCTGGTAGTGCCAGGCGTCCTGGTTGAGGCAGAAGCCGTGGCTGAAGACGACGGTGACGGGCGCGGGCGCCTTCCGGCCGAAGAGCCGCCGCCGGCGCGGGGCGGCCGACGCGCCGGTGCCCTTCGCCCCGGCGTCCGCCGCCGCCTCCGGGGTGACGTCGTCGACCTCGTAGTACAGCTCCGTGCCGTCGTCCGCGAGGGCCCGGCCCGGGGTGCCGCGCAGGGTGCCGTACGGTCCCGACGCGTCCAGCGCGAGCCGGGCCTTCCGGCGTATGCCGCGCCCGACGGTCATCCTCTCGATCGCCACACCGGCGGCGGCCCCGGCGGCGATCACGCCTATGGCGGCGCCGGCGAAGCCCGCCTTGCGCCAGTTGCCGCTCTCCGTCACGGTGCGTCCCCCGTCGTAGGCGCCGTCGGTCCCGTCGGTCCTGTCGGCTCATTCACTCCTGTCGGCTCATTCACATAGACGCGGGGCACGCGGGATCCGATGCGCGTGACGATCTCGTACGCGATGGTCCCGGCGGCCTGCGCCCAGTCCTCGGCGGTCGGTTCGCCCCGGTCGCCGGGGCCGAAGAGGACGGCGGTCGCGCCCGGCTCCGGCGTGTCGCCGCCGAGGTCGACGACGAACTGGTCCATCGCGATCCGCCCGGCCACCCGCCGCCGCACCCCGCCGACCAGCACGGGGCCGCGCCCGGAGGCGTGCCGGGGGATGCCGTCCGCGTAACCGAGCGGGATCAGGCCGAGGGTGGTCTCCCCCGGGGTGACGTAGTGGTGGCCGTAACTGACCCCGTGCCCCGGCGGCACCTGCTTGACCAGCGCCACGGAGGCGGAGAGCGTCATCACGGGGCGCAGGCCGAACTCCGCGGGGGTGCCCAGCTCCGGGCTGGGCGAGATGCCGTACATGGCGATGCCCGTCCGTACGAGGTCGAAGTGCGACTCGGGGAGGGTGAGCGTGGCCGGCGAGTTGGCGATGTGCCGTACCTCGGGCTCGACGCCCGCCTTCTCGGCGTACGTCACCACCTCGTCGAAGACCTCCAACTGGGCGGCGATCGACGGGTGTCCCGGCTCGTCGGCGCAGGCGAAGTGCGACCAGAGCCCGGTGACCCGCACCTCCCCGGCGGCCTGCGCGGCGAGCGCGGCACCGACGAGTTCCGGCCAGTCGGCGGGCTGGCAGCCGTTGCGGCCCAGCCCGGTGTCAGCCTTGAGCTGGATCCGCGCGGGCCGCCCCGCCGCGCGCGCGGCGGCGGTCACCTCGCGCAGCGCCCACAGCCCGCTGACGGACATGTCGAGATCGGCCTCGATCCCCTCCCGCCAGGGATCACCGGGCGTCCAGAGCCAGCACAGCACCCGCCCGCCGATCCCGGCGGCCCGCAGCGCGAGCGCCTCCTGCGGCGTGGCCGCCCCCAGCCAGGCGGCCCCGGCGGCGCGGGCGGCGCGGGCGACGGGCAGCATGCCGTGTCCGTACGCGTCGGACTTCACGACAGCCATCACCGCGACGTCGTCCCCGACCCGGGAACGCAACGCGCGCACATTGCCCCGCAGGGCGGCGAGATCGACTTCGGCCCGCGCCCGCGGGGTGGCCGAGGTCTGCATGATTCCGGTCATCGGGCCCAGTCTCTCAGTTCCCCGGCCGGCCCGTGTGATCACGGTACGGCGGGCGCCCGCGCGGGCACCCGCCCGGTCAGATCCGGCCGAGGTCGATCTCCACCGGGAACGGCGCCACGGCCTTGACCACACCGGTGAACACGTCCCCGTTCCGGTAGACCCTGGCCGCGGGATCGAGCACATAGGTGTACAGGAGGGGAACGCCGGTCGCGGTCTGCTCGATCCTCCAGTAGAAGGCGATGCCGGCCCGGGCGTACTGCTCCACCTTCACGATCCGGTCGGTGGTCTCCGAGCCGGGCGGGACAACCTCCACGACCAGCAGCACATGCTCGGGACGGGTCGGGGTGATGTCGATGGTGTCCGCCCGGTACACGACGACGTCCGGACGGCGATTGGTGAGCGGCACGTCCTGGAGCCGGACGTCGAAGTCCGTATCGGCGTTCCAGTCGGGACCGGCGGCGGTATCCAGGGCGTTGGCCAGAATTCGGGCCAAGCGGTTGTGCCGCTTCGACGCGCGGGGGCTCACGACGACCGTCCCGTCCACGATCTCGATACCCGCGCACCGCGCCTCGGTCCAGGAGTCGTACTGCTCCGCCGTGATCTGCTCACTCATCCCCGTCAGCCCCCGTCCCCCACCACGTTCCGCCACGCCTCCCCCACGGCCGCCGCCACGTCGTCCGCCGCCACCGGTGCGCCGTGCGAGGCCAGGCGGGCCGCCAGGCCGTGCAGGTAGGCGGCGGCCGAGGCGGCGTCGCGGGCGGGGAGGCCGGTGGCGAGGAGGGAGCCCGCGAGGCCGGAGAGGACGTCGCCGCTGCCCGCGGTGGCGAGCCAGGGGGTGCCCGTGGGGTTGACGCGGACCGGGGTCGCCGGGTCCGGGGCGGCGATCAGGGTCGTCGAGCCCTTCAGCAGGGCCGTCACGCCGTACCGGGCGGCCAGTTCCCGTACGGCCGCGAGCCGGCCCGCCTCGACCTCGGCGCGGGGGACGGAGAGCAGCGCCGCCGCCTCGCCCGCGTGCGGGGTGAGCAGCGTGTCCGCCGTACGGGGGCGTACCGCCTCCGGGGTGACATGGCGCAGGCCGTCCGCGTCGACCAGCACCGGGACGTCCGAGGCCAGGACCTCCGCCACCGCCGAGCGGGCCCACGAGCCCTCACCGAGCCCGGGGCCCACCACCCACGCCTGGACGCGGCCGGCCTCCGAGGGCGGGCCCTCGTGCACCAGTGTCTCCGGGAAGCGGGCGAGGACCGCCTCGCTGCCGGGGCCCACGTACCGTACGGCGCCCGCGCCGCCGCGCAGCGCGCCCGAGACGGCGAGGACCGCCGCGCCCGGGTAGCGCGCCGAGCCGGCGACGACGCCGACGACGCCCCGCCGGTACTTGTCGCTCTCCGCGGTCGGCACGGGCAGCAGCCGCGCCACGTCCGCGTGCTGCAGCGCCTCCAGGTCGGGGACGGACGGCAGGTGCGGGGCGAGGCCGATGTCCACCAGCCGCAGCGCGCCCGCGTGTTCGCGCGCCGGGTCGATGAGCAGGCCCGGCTTGTACGCGCCGAAGGTGACCGTCGCGTCCGCGCGCACCGCCCGCTCCGCCGACTCGACCTCGCCGCTGTCCGCCTCGACCCCGCTCGGCAGGTCGACGGCGACGATCACGGCATCCGCGCCGCCCGCCGCCCTCACCACCGGCACCGCGTCGGGCCGCAGCCCGCCGTGGCCGCCGATGCCGGTGATGCCGTCCACCACCAGGTCGGCGGCGGCCAGCGCCTCATAGGGGTCGTCCGCGACCCGGCCGCCCGCGCCGAGCAGCGCCTTCAGCCCGCCGGCGTGCGCCCGGTCGGGGGCGAGGAGCACCGCCGCGACGCCCGCGCCCCTGCGGGCCAGCCGGGCACCGGCGTACAGGGCGTCGCCGCCGTTGTCGCCGCTGCCGACGAGCAGGACGACCCGTGCCCCGTACACCCGTCCGAGCAGGTCCTTCAGCAGCCCGGAGCAGGCGGCGGCGAGACCGGCGGCGGCGCGCTGCATCAGCGCACCCTCCGGCAGCCGCGCCATCAGCTCGCGCTCGGCGTTCCTCACGGTCTCCACGCTGTAGGCGGTACGCATCAGCCCTGCTCTCTCCTGCTCTCTCCTCAGCGGCTCTCCGGCTCCCCGGCTCCCCTGCCGTTCCTCTCGCCTCAACCCTCCGCGATCACCACGGCCGACGCCACCCCCGCGTCGTGGCTGAGCGAGACGTGCCAGTTCCGTACGCCCAGTTCGGCGGCGCGCGCGGCCACCGTGCCCGTCACGCGCAGCCGTGGCCGTCCGGTCTCCTCGACGTACACCTCGGCGTCCGTCCAGTGCAGCCCGCCGGGCGCGCCGAGCGCCTTGGCCAGGGCCTCCTTCGCGGCGAACCGCGCCGCCAAGGAGGCCGTACCGCGCCGCTCGCCGCCGGGGAGCAGCAACTCGCTCTCCAGGAAGAGCCGGTCGGCCAGTTGCGGGGTGCGCCGCAGCGACTCCCCGAACCGGTCGATCTCCGCGACGTCGATCCCCACCCCGATGATCACTGAACTCCCTCTCTCCGCATCACTCCACCACGGCGGCTACTCCACCGTGACCGATTTCGCCAGATTCCTCGGCTGGTCCACCTCGTTGCCCCGCGCCGTCGCCAGCTCGCACGCGAACACCTGCAGCGGCACCGTGGCGACCAGCGGCTGGAGCAGCGTAGGCGTCGCGGGGATCCGGATGAGATGGTCCGCGTACGGCACCACCGCCTCGTCCCCCTCCTCCGCGATCACGATCGTGCGCGCGCCCCGGGCCCGGATCTCCTGGATGTTCGAGACGATCTTGCCGTGCAGCACCGAGCGCCCGCGCGGCGACGGTACGACGACCACCACCGGCAGATCCTGTTCGACCAGGGCGATCGGGCCGTGCTTCAGCTCGCCGGCCGCGAACCCCTCCGCGTGCATGTACGCGAGTTCCTTGAGCTTGAGGGCGCCCTCCAGGGCCACCGGATACCCCACGTGCCGGCCCAGGAACAGCACCGTCCCCTTGTCCTTCAGAGTGCGCGCCAGGGCCCGTACGGGCTCCATCGTGGCCAGGACGCGCTCCACCTCGCCCGCGATCCGCCCCAGGTCGCGCACGACGTCGCGGATCTCGTCGCCCCACTTCGTGCCGCGCCGCTGGCCCAGGTAGAGCGCGACCAGATAGCAGGCCACGAGCTGGGTCAGGAACGCCTTGGTCGAGGCGACGGCGACCTCCGGGCCCGCGTGCGTGTAGAGGACCGCGTCGGACTCCCGGGGGATGGTCGAGCCGTTCGTGTTGCAGATGGCCAGCACCTTCGCGCCCTGTTCGCGGGCGTGCCGCAGCGCCATCAGCGTGTCCATCGTCTCCCCGGACTGGGAGATCGCGACGACGAGCGTGCGCCGGTCCAGGATCGGGTCGCGGTAGCGGAACTCGCTGGCCAGCTCCACCTCGCAGGGCAGCCGCGTCCAGTGCTCGATGGCGTACTTGGCGATCAGCCCGGCGTGGAAGGCCGTACCGCACGCCACGATCACGACCTTGTCCGCCTCGCGCAGCACGGCCGCCGGGATGCGCACCTCGTCGAGGGTGAGCGCGCCCTCGGCGTCGATCCGGCCGAGGAGGGTGTCCGCGACGGCCTTCGGCTGCTCGGCGATCTCCTTGAGCATGAAGGAGGCGTAGCCGCCCTTCTCGGCGGCGGAGGCGTCCCAGTCCACGTGGTACGAGCGGACCACGGCCGGGGCGCCGTCGAAGTCCGTCACGGTCACGCCGTCGCGGCGCGCCTCCACGACCTGGTCCTGGCCCAGCTCGATCGCCGAGCGCGTATGGGCGATGAACGCGGCCACGTCGGAGGCGAGGAACGATTCGCCCTCCCCGACCCCGACGACCAGCGGCGAGTTGCGGCGCGCGCCGACGACGACATCGGGCGCGTCCGCGTGGACGGCGACGAGCGTGAAGGCGCCCTCCAGCCGCCGGCAGACCTGACGCATCGACTCGGCGAGGTCGCCGCAGGAGGAGAACGCCTCGGCGAGGAGGTGCGAGACGACCTCGGTGTCGGTGTCGGAGCCGAGGTCGTGACCGCGCTCGGCCAACTCGGCGCGGAGCGCGGCGAAGTTCTCGATGATCCCGTTGTGGACGACGGCGACGCGACCCGCGTTGTCGAGGTGGGGGTGGGCGTTGGCGTCGGTGGGGCCGCCGTGCGTGGCCCAGCGGGTGTGGCCGATGCCGGTGACACCGCCCGGCAGCGGGCGTTCCACCAGCACCTTCTCCAGGTTGACGAGCTTGCCCGCCTTCTTGGCGGCGGCCAGCCCGCTGTCGGCGAGGACGGCGACCCCCGCGGAGTCGTACCCCCGGTACTCCAGGCGCTTGAGTCCCGCGATGACCACATCGAGCGCCGACTGTCCGCCCACGTAACCCACGATTCCGCACATACCGTTCCCTTCCTGGCTGTTCTTTTCTGTTCCTTGCTTTTCCTGGCTTTTTCTGGCTTTTCCTGGCTGTTCTATCGCTCTGCCTGCTTTCCCCCTCGTTCCGGGCGGCATCGTCGCAGACCGCGCACCGGCGCGCGGGGACCTCGCGTACACGCCACGTGACCGACCCCACCCCCGGCGGACTCCCGCACGCCTCCGCCCGCCCCGGACAATGGCCGGGTGATCACCACGCCGACGTCACCGCCGCCACGGAGCCCCGCCCGCCGGGCCGACCACGGGCCGACGCCCTACGTCGACCTCAGCCGGGCCGAGTGGAGCGCGCTGCGCGACAGGACGCCACTGCCGCTGACCGCCGAGGAGGTCGAGCGGCTGCGCGGGCTGGGGGACGTCATCGACCTGGACGAGGTAGGGGACGTCTACCTCCCGCTCTCCCGGCTGCTCAACCTGTACGTGCAGGCCACCGCCGGGCTGCGCGGCGCCCTCAACACCTTCCTCGGGGGCGCGGGCAACGGACACGGCGCGCAGCGCGGCACCCCGTTCGTGATAGGGGTCGCGGGGAGCGTCGCCGTGGGCAAGTCGACCGTGGCGCGGCTCCTCCAGGCGATGCTGGCCCGCTGGCCGGAACACCCGCGAGTCGAACGCGTCACCACCGACGGCTTCCTGTACCCGATGAAGGAGCTGCAGGCGCGCGGGCTGATGTCGCGCAAGGGGTTCCCGGAGTCGTTCGACCGGCGGGCCCTCACCCGGTTCGTCGCGGACATCAAGGCGGGCAAGGACGAGGTCACCGCGCCCGTCTACTCGCACCTCATCTACGACATCGTCCCCGGCGAACTGCTCACCGTACGGCGCCCCGACATCCTCATCGTGGAGGGGCTGAACGTCCTCCAGCCCGCGCTGCCCGGCAAGGACGGCAGGACGCGGGTCGCGCTCGCCGACTACTTCGACTTCAGCGTGTACGTCGACGCGCGGCCCGAGGACATCGAGAGCTGGTACCTGAACCGGTTCCGCAAGCTCCGCGAGACGGCGTTCCAGGACCCGTCGTCGTACTTCACGAAGTACACCCAGGTCTCCGAGGAGGAGGCCCTGGAGTACGCCCGTACGACATGGCGGACCATCAACAAGCCCAACCTGCTGGAGAACGTGGCGCCCACCCGGGGCCGCGCCACTCTGGTCCTGCGCAAGGGCCAGGACCACAAGGTCCAGCGGCTCTCCCTGCGCAAGCTCTGACCAGCCGGCTTCCCGCATCACCCCGGATGGCACCCCATGGCGCCCCATGGCGCCCCACATGGCATCACGCGGCACCACTTGACGCCATCCGGTGCCATCCGGCGCCATTCCACGCCCCCCGAAGAGCACGGATACGTACTCCATCACCACGATCAGGCCCGCCCGCCCCACGTTTCCGCAGGTGAACGAGGGTGGCACCACACCCGCCCACGGAAGGTGCCACTCAGGCTTGCGCGTGACGCCATAACGGTGCCATGATGGCGTCATGGACCTCACCCCGTACGTCGACACCCTCCGCCGCGAACTCGCGGTGGCCGCCGAAGCCGGCGGCGAAGACGCCCGCGAACTGGCCGAGCGGCTCACCGCTCCCCTGGAGTCGGCGACCCGGCTGACCATGCTCAACGTGCTCTCCGCCGCGATGGACGAGATCACCCGCGAGCTGGCCCCCGGCTCGGTCGACGTACGGCTGCGCGGACTCGACCCCGACTTCGTGGTGACACCACCGCCCTCCGACAGTGGCACCACGGAAGCGGCCACCTCGCCCGTCGAACCGCTCAGGACCTCCGCACCGGCCCCGGCCGACGGCGACGAGGGGGGCACCGCCCGCGTCAATCTGCGGCTGCCGGCTCACCTCAAGGCGCGCGCCGAGGAGGCTGCGGGCCGGGAGGGCCTGTCGGTCAACGCGTGGCTGGTGCGGGCCGTGTCGGCCGCGGTCGACGGCGGTACGCGGCCCCGTACGACGGAGAAGACCCACGCCATCGGACAGAGCTTCTCGGGGTGGGTGCGCTAGCCGCACCCACCCCCCAGCACCCCGCGCCCAGCACCAGCCGCACGCATCACTTCATCCACATCCACATCACGTCCCCACCAGCGGGGACGCCCCGAAGACCCAAGAGGACGGGACAGCCATGCCTTCTTTCGACACTCCCCTGGCGATCTCCACCACCGCGCACGTGGAAGCCGGCTCCATCCAGTTCACCGCGGGCGACCGCGTCGACACCGTCGTCGAGGTGCGCCCCCGCGACCCGAAGCGGGACCTGGACCTGCGGACGGCCGAGCAGACCGAGGTCACGTACGCGAGCGGGGTACTGACCGTCAGGACGCCCAAGCCCAATCTGCTCGGCCGCACCGGCACCGTCGACGTGACGGTCGAACTGCCCACGGGCTCGCGCGTCGACACGACCGGCGCCTGGACCCAGGTGCTCGGCGAGGGCCGGCTCGGCGAGGTCCGCGTGAAGACCTCGTCCGGCGACGTCCGCCTCGACACCACCGGCCCGCTGCACCTGAAGGCGTCGCACGGCTCGATCACCGTGGACCGGGTCGAGGGCCCGGCCGAGATCACCACCAGCTCCGGCAGCCTGCGCGTCGGCCTCGTCGACGGCTCCGCCGTGCTGAAGAACTCGCACGGCACCACGACCGTCGGCGCCGCCACCGGCGAGCTGCGGGTGAGCGGCGCCAACGGCGACATCGACATCGCGCGCGCCGAGGACTCGGTCACCGCCACCACCGCCCACGGCACCCTGCGGGTGGGCGAAGTGGCCCGCGGCACCGTCCAGCTGGAGACCTCCTACGGCGCCATCGAGGTCGGCATCCGCCAGGGCACCGCCGCCTGGCTCGACGTCAGCTCGGGCTCCGGCCAGGTGCGCAACTCGCTCACCTCGTCCGAGACCCCGGAGCAGACCGAGGACACCGTCAAGGTCCGCGCCCGTACCCGGCACGGCAACATCGACATCCGCCGCGCCCGGGCCTGAGCACCGGCCCCGCGCACTCCCCCGCTCCTCCGCTCCTCCGTTCCCCCGCTCCCGTACTCGCGCAGCCCACGTCATCCCACCCTTCACACAGGAGGGCTCCATGCCTTCATCTGTCATGCCCACGTCCACCCAGGACGGCGCCCGCCCGTCGCCGGCCGCCGTCTCCGCCGTCGGTCTGCGCAAGTCGTACGGGGACAGGACCGTCCTCGACGGCATCGATCTGCACATCCCGGCCGGATCCGTCTTCGCGCTGCTCGGGCCCAACGGCGCCGGCAAGACCACCGTGGTGAAGATCCTTTCCACGCTCATCACCGCCGACGGCGGCCGGGCCCAGGTCGCGGGCCACGACATCACCACCGCACCGGACGGGGTACGCGCCGAGATCGGCGTCACCGGACAGTTCTCCGCCGTCGACGGCCTGATCACCGGCGAGGAGAACATGCTCCTCATGGCCGACCTGCACCACCTCTCCCGCAGCGAGGGGCGCCGTACCACCGCCGAACTGCTGGAGCGCTTCGACCTGGTGGAGGCCGCGAAGAAGCCCGCCTCCACCTACTCCGGCGGCATGAAGCGCCGCCTCGACATCGCCATGACCCTCGTCGGCGACCCCCGCATCATCTTCCTCGACGAGCCGACCACCGGCCTCGACCCGCGCAGCCGCCACAACATGTGGCAGATCATCCGCGAACTGGTCTCCGGTGGCGTCACCGTCTTCCTCACCACCCAGTACCTGGAGGAGGCCGACGAACTCGCCGACCGCATCGCGGTACTGAACAACGGCACGATCGCCGCCGAGGGCACCGCCGACGAGCTGAAACGGCTCATCCCCGGCGGCCACGTACGGCTCCGCTTCTCCGACCCCGCCGCCTACCGCACCGCCGCCACCGCACTCCACGACACCACCCGGGACGACGAGGCGCTGTCCCTCCAGATCCCCAGCGACGGCAGCCAGCACGCCCTGCGCACCATCCTCGACCGGCTGGACACCGCCGGCATCGAGGCCGACGAACTCACCGTCCACACCCCCGACCTCGACGACGTCTTCTTCGCCCTCACCGGCTCCGCCGTGTCCAACCAGCCCAAGGAGGAAGTCCGATGAACACCCTCTCCCTCGCCGTACGCGACTCGAACACGATGCTGCGCCGCAATCTCCTGCACGCCCGGCGCTACCCCTCCCTCACCCTGAACCTGCTGCTCACCCCGGTCATGCTGCTCCTGCTCTTCGTCTACATCTTCGGCGACGTGATGAGCGCGGGCATCGGGAACGGCGGAGCGGGCCGGGCCGCGTACCTCGCGTATCTCGTCCCCGGCATCCTGATGCTGACCATCGGCGGCAGCACGATCGGCAGCGCGGTGTCCGTCTCGATGGACATGACCGAGGGCATCATCGCCCGCTTCCGTACGATGGCGATCCACCGCGGCTCCGTACTCATCGGGCATGTCGTCGGCAGTGTGCTGCAGTGCGTGATGAGCGTGGTCGTCGTCGGGGCCGTCGCCGTGGCCATCGGATTCCGGACCACGGACGCCACCGCCCTGGAGTGGATCCTGGCGGTCGGCCTGCTGGCGCTCGTCTCCCTCGCGCTCACCTGGATCGCGGTCGGGATGGGGCTGTCCAGCCCGAACGTCGAGGCGGCCAGCAACAACGCCATGCCGCTGATGGTCCTGCCGCTCCTCTCCAGCGCGTTCGTCCCGGTCGACGCGATGCCGGGCTGGTTCCGGCCGATCGCCGAGTACCAGCCGTTCACCCCCGCCATCGAGACCCTGCGCGGACTGCTGCTCGGCACCGAGATCGGCCACAACGGGTGGCTCGCGGTGGCCTGGTGCCTGGCCCTCTCCGTGCTCGGCTACCTCTGGTCCACGTCGCTCTTCAACCGCGACCCGAAGTAGCGGGCGCGGGATCGGCCGGCGGCTCGTCCCACTCCGGTGGGACGGGCCGCTCCCCGTGCGAGGTCCCGGCCCCGGCCCCTTTCCCTGTCCCTGCCCCTGTCCCTGTCACGTCGACGACCGCGGAGCCCTCGCGTCGTATCCGCTCGACTCCCCAGGCACCGAGCGGCCCGAGCGCCTGGTTGAGGGTGTGCCCGTGCTCGGTCAGGGAGTACTCCACCCGGGGCGGCACCTGGGCGTAGACCTTCCGGTGGACGAGGCCGTCCTCCTCCATCTCCCGCAGGTGCTGGGTCAGCATCTTCTCGCTCACGCCCGGCAGCCCGCGCCGGAGTTCGGCGAAGCGGCGTACCCCATGGGCGTCCAACTCCCAGAGGATCAGCCCCTTCCACTTGCCGCTCACCACATCGAGCCCGGCGTCGATGCCGCAGATGTACGGCCCGTTCCTCGGCGCCCTGGCCATCGCCGGCCCCCTTACTAAAAGGTAAGTACCGCAGTAAATAGTGGGTACTTCCGAGAATAGTGGGGCTCTCCGAGCATGGAGAGGTGAACGAACAACAGGAACAACAGAACAGCAGCGTCACCGTGATCGGACTCGGCCCGATGGGCCGGGCGATGACCCGTACTCTTCTCACCGCGGGCCACCCGGTCACCGTATGGAACCGCACCTCCGGCCGGGCCGACGGCGTCGTGGCCGACGGGGCGACGCTCGCGGCGACACCCGGCGAGGCCGTCGGAGCGAGCGACCTCGTGATCCTCAGCCTCACCGACTACCGGGCGATGTACGACATCCTCGGCACCGCCACCGCCTCGCTCACCGGCCGGACACTGGTCAACCTCAGCTCGGACACCCCCGACCGCACCCGCGAGGCAGCGACCTGGGCGGCGGGTCACGGCGCCGCCTTCCTCACCGGTGGTGTCATGGTCCCGGCGCCGATGGTCGGTAC
The DNA here is from genome assembly GCF_042752355.1 of Streptomyces sp. NPDC059255. Classification (NCBI taxonomy): domain Bacteria; kingdom Bacillati; phylum Actinomycetota; class Actinomycetes; order Kitasatosporales; family Streptomycetaceae; genus Streptomyces; species Streptomyces sp. NPDC059255. Next base: position 186,576 of record NZ_JBHYZP010000006.1, on the reverse strand, counting down.
GGAAGCGGCCCACGTCTACTACAGCGGCCCCGACGAAGTGATGGAGCACCACCGCGCGACACTGGCACCGCTCGGCACACCGAAGCATCTGGGCGAGGACCCGGGCCTGGCCCAGATGATGTACCAGGCCCAGCTCACGGTGTTCCTCACCACCCTGTCCGCCCTGATGCACGCCACCGCGATGCTGGGCACCGCGGGACTGAACGCCAGGGACGCCCTGCCGGAGCTGCTCGCCTCCGCCGACTCGACCGGCGCCATCCTGCGCGCCGGCGAGGAAACCCCGGGCGCCGCTCTGGACGCCGGGGAGCACCCCGGCGCCCTCAGCACGGTCACCATGATGGGCGCCACGTCCGACCACATCGTCGAGACCAGCGCATCCCTCGGCCTCGACCCCGCGCTCCCCCTGGCCGTACAGGCCCACTACCGGCGCGCGATCGAGGACGGACACGGCGGCGACAACTGGACCCGCATCATCGACGGCATCCGACAACCACGGGGAGTCACGGAGTCGTTCGCCGCTGACCCCTCGCCCGCCCCGATGGTCGTGTCATCGCTCATGCCACGAGTCTCGTAGCGGAAGTCACGGAAGGACCAGGGCGCCCGGGTGCGCCCCGGGTGTCCCGCTGGAGCCGCCCGCGCCCCTCGGCCGGACGGCCCACCCCGCCCCGGTTACCCCAGCGCCGCCTTCACCGCGTCCGCGAGGCGGCCCGCGACCGTGCGGGCCTGTTCGATGTCGGCCGCCTCGACCATGACCCGTACCAGCGGTTCCGTGCCTGAGGGGCGGAGCAGGACGCGGCCCGTGGTGCCCAGGTCGCGTTCCGCCTCGGTCACCGCCGAGGCCAGTTCCGCCGAGGTCGTCACCCGGGACTTGTCGACGTCGGGGACGTTGATCAGCACCTGCGGCAGGCGGCGCATGACGCCCGCCAGGTCGGCGAGCGTACGGCCGGTCGCGGCGACGCGGGCCGCCAGCATCAGGCCGGTCAGGGTGCCGTCGCCGGTCGTGGCGTGGTCGAGGACGATGACGTGGCCCGACTGCTCGCCGCCGAGGGCGTAGCCGTGCTCCTTCATGGATTCCAGGACGTAGCGGTCACCGACCGCCGTCTCGACGAGGCGGATCCCCTCGCGCTCCATGGCCATCTTGAAGCCGAGGTTCGACATGACCGTGCCGACCACCGCGTCGCCCCGCAGGGCGCCCGCCTCGCGCATCGCGAGGGCCAGCACGGCGAGGATCTGGTCGCCGTCGACCTCCTGGCCCGCGCCGTCCACGGCGAGGCAGCGGTCCGCGTCGCCGTCGTGGGCGATGCCGAAGTCCGCGCCGTGCTCGACGACCGCCGCCTTCAGCAGACCGAGGTGGGTGGAGCCGCAGCCGTCGTTGATGTTGAGGCCGTCCGGCTCCGCGCCGATCGTGATGACCTCGGCACCCGCGCGGGCGAACGCCTCGGGCGAGACGCGGGCCGCGGCGCCGTGCGCCTCGTCCAGGACGACCTTGAGGCCGTCGAGCCGGTTGGGCAGCACGGCGATCAGGTGTGCCACGTACTGATCGAAACCTTCGTCGTACGTACGGACCCGACCGACCCCGTCACCGGTGGGCCGCGCCCACGGCTCTCCGGTGCTGTGCTGCTCGTACACCGTTTCGATACGGTCCTCCAGCTCGTCCGCGAGCTTGTGCCCGCCCCGCGCGAAGAACTTGATGCCGTTGTCGGGCATGGCGTTGTGACTCGCGGAGAGCATCACGCCGAGGTCGGCGCCCAGCACACCGGTGAGATACGCCACCGCGGGGGTGGGCAGCACACCGACGCGCAGGACGTCCACGCCCGCGCTCGCGAGACCCGCCACCACGGCGGCCTCCAGGAACTCGCCCGAGGCCCGGGGATCCCGGCCGACCACGGCCGTGGGCCGGTGCCCCTCGAAGGTCCCCACCTCACCGAGCACGTGCGCCGCCGCGACCGACAGACCGAGCGCCAGCTCAGCCGTCAGATCGGCGTTGGCGACACCGCGCACGCCGTCCGTGCCGAAGAGTCGTCCCACAGCTCTCCCTCCGAGAAACGCCGGAGCGGCGCCAGTGCCACCCCGAACGAAAGCGCTCCGAAAACGCAAGCGATCCGAAAATGATCCGAAAACGCGAAACTCTGCACACGCGCGTAAAGCCATTGAGCATCGGATGCACGCTTCATGCACCCTGCATGCTGTTATACGCCCGAGGCTCGCGATAAACGAACGCCCCGGCGGCACGGAGTGCCGCCGGGGCGTTCGGTAGGCCGAAAGGCTGTGAACAGCCTGAACAGGCCGAGCGCGATTTAGCGCTTGCTGTACTGCGGCGCCTTGCGGGCCTTCTTGAGACCGGCCTTCTTGCGCTCGACCGCACGGTCGTCGCGGCTCAGGAAGCCGGCCTTCTTCAGCGCGGCGCGGTTGTTGTCCACGTCCGCCTCGTTCAGCGAGCGGGCCACGCCGAGGCGCAGCGCGCCGGCCTGGCCGGAGACGCCGCCACCCGAGATGCGGGCGATGACGTCGTAGCGGTTGTCGAGCTCAAGCACCTTGAAGGGCTCGTTGACAGCCTGCTGGTGCACCTTGTTGGGGAAGTACTCCTCAAGGGTGCGACCGTTGATCTTCCACTTGCCGGTGCCCGGGACGATCCGGACGCGGGCGATGGCGTTCTTGCGACGGCCCAGGCCGGCCGCCGGCTGGGGGTCGCCGAAGCGGCCCGCGAGCGACTCGGAGGTGTACTCGCCCTCCAGGGGCACCTCCGACTCGAAGGTCGTCACGGCGTCGAAGGTCTCTTCGACCTCGGCGCCTTCGACGGGGGTCTCTGCAGTGGTCTCGGCCACGATGCTCCTCAGATTTCTTTTCGTCTTAGGGGGTGGCCGGAACTACTGCGCGACCTGGGTGATCTCGAACGGCACCGGCTGCTGGGCAGCGTGCGGGTGCTGGTCGCCCGAGTAGACCTTCAGCTTCGAGATCATCTGACGGCCCAGGGAGTTCTTGGGGATCATGCCCTTGATGGCCTTCTCGACGGCCTTCTCGGGGCTCTTCGCCATCAGCTCGTCGTAGCGGACGGAACGCAGACCACCCGGGTAGCCCGAGTGGCGGTACGCCATCTTCTGGGTCTTCTTGTTGCCGGACAGGTGCACCTTGTCCGCGTTGATGATGATGACGAAGTCACCGGTGTCAACGTGCGGCGCGTAGATCGGCTTGTGCTTGCCGCGCAGAAGGTTGGCGGCGGTGGTCGCCAGACGGCCCAGGACGATGTCCTGCGCGTCGATGATGTGCCACTGGCGCGTCACATCGCCGGGCTTGGGGCTGTACGTACGCACGGTCGTATGCCTTCGCTTCTTCAGTGATGAGGTTCCCGCAGCCCGCGAAGGGTTGTGGGACGGGTCCTGACAAGGCCACCCGGACGATCACGACAGCCCTGGCGGTGCGACGGGGACGCAACCCGTGCACCTGCCGCTGTCCATCGGCCCGGTGAACCGGCGTAAGGGCCCCTCGCGTGAGAACGACCAAGCCAATACGCATAACGAACCAGCAGAATACCGCCGCCGCCCCGTACGGGTCAAAACGGGGCCCACGGGCCCGCGAACCCCGCCCGACGGCCACCCGCGCCCGGAACCACTCTGCCACCCCGCCCGGACCACCCCGCCTACCGCGCCCGCACCACCCGGCGCTCGTCCCACACCGGCTCCGGCGTCTCCCGTACGACCCCGTCCGAGCCGAAGACCAGATACCGGTCGAACGAACGAGCGAACCAGCGGTCGTGCGTCACCGCCAGCACCGTCCCCTCGTACGCCTCCAGCCCCTCCTGGAGCGCCTCCGCCGACTCCAGGTCCAGGTTGTCCGTCGGCTCGTCCAGCAGCAGCGCCGTCGTCCCCGCCAGCTCCAGGAGCAGGATCTGGAAGCGCGCCTGCTGGCCGCCGGAGAGCTTGTCGAAGGGCTGGTCGCCCTGGCGCTCCAGCTCGTACCGGCGCAGCACGCTCATGGCGCCGCCCCGGTCCTTCGCGTGCTCGGTCCACAGGATGTCGACGAGCGCCCGCCCCAGCAGCTCCGGGTGCGCGTGCGTCTGCGCGAAGTGCCCGGGCACGACCCGCGCGCCGAGCTTCCACTCCCCGCCGTGCCGGACGTCCTCGCCGGCCAGCAGCCGCAGGAAGTGCGACTTCCCGGAGCCGTTCGAGCCGAGTACGGCCACCCGCTCGCCGTAGAAGATCTCCAGCGAGAACGGCTTCATCAGGCCGGTCAGCTCCAGGTCCGTGCAGGTCACGGCCCGCACGCCGGTACGGCCGCCGCGCAGCCGCATCGTGATCTCCTGCTCGCGCGGCGGCTCGGGCGGCGGCCCCGCCTCCTCGAACTTCCGCAGCCGGGTCTGCGCCGCCGCGTACCGGGACGCCATCTCGTGGCTGACCGAGGCCGCCTGCCGCAGATTGATCACCAGCCGCTTGAGCTGCGCGTGCTTCTCCTCCCAGCGCCGCTTCAGCTCCTCGAACCGCGCGAAGCGCTCCCGCCGCGCCTGGTGGTACGTGTCGAACCCGGCGCCGTGCACCCACACGTCGGAGCCGCCGGGACCCGGCTCCACGCTGACGATCTTCTCGGCCGCCGTGGCCAGCAGCTCGCGGTCGTGGGAGATGAAGAGGACCGTCTTGCGGGTCTCCTTCAGCTTCTCCTCCAGCCAGCGCTTGCCCGGGACGTCCAGATAGTTGTCCGGCTCGTCGAGCAGGAGCACCTCGTCGGGGCCGCGCAGCAGCGCCTCCAGCACCAGCCGCTTCTGCTCGCCGCCGCTGAGCGTGCGCAGCGCGCGGAACTGGGCCTTGTCGTACGGGATGCCGAGCGCCGCCGTCGTGCACATGTCCCAGAGCGTCTCCGCCTCGTAGCCGCGTGCCTCCGCCCAGTCGCTCAGCGCCTGCGCGTACGTCATCTGCGCGGCCTCGTCGTCGACGGTCATGATCGCGTGCTCGGCCCGGTCGACGGCCTCGGCGGCCTCCCTGATCCGGGGCTGCGCGACCGAGACCAGCAGGTCACGCACCGTACGCTCGTCGCGCCCCGTGCCGTCGTCCCGTACGGACCCCACGAACTGCGACATGACCCCGAGGCCGCCGCTCACGGTCACCGTGCCGCCGTGCGGCTGCAGCTCTCCCGCGATCATCCGCAACAGCGTGGTCTTCCCCGCGCCGTTGGCCCCCACGAGGGCGACGACACCGCCTTCCGCGACGCGGAACGACGCGTCGGCGAGCAGCACCCGCCCGTCGGGGAGGTAGTACTCCAGGTGCGCGGCCTCTAGATGTCCCATGCCCCGCATTGTCGGCGCAGGTGGGCCCGGAGCCCAAACCAATTGGGTCCGGGGCCCCGGCCATGTGGGTCCGGACCCTGACCGTGCGGGCCGGAGCCCGAACCAATTGGGCCCGGTCCCGAAGCATTTCCGCCGCAGGTCCGGGCACCGGTTCCGTTTCCCGGCCCCGCCCCCGGGGCAGCACGCACGCGCGCGCGACGCCCCGCGGGGCTTAAACTGCGCGGCATGAGCTTTGGGCATGGGCAGGGGGGGCAGGGCCCTTCGTGGGGCGGCCCCGGTTCACCGGACCAGGATCCGTACGGATCACAGCAGGCGCGGGGCGGGTACGGATACCAGGACCCGTACGAGCCCCCGGAGCGCGACTCCTACGGCACACAGACACCCGACTGGGCGGCGCTGGCCGACGCGTCCGCCGCCCGCGGCCGACGCAAGCGCTGGCTGCTGGTCGGCGGCGGGGTGCTCGCCACCGGCGCCGTCGCCGCGATCGTCGCGACGGCCGTCGTCTCGATGAACGGCGGCAGCGGCAACGGCGCCAGTGGTACGGAGAACGCCTCGGGTCAACTCCCCACCCCCGGCAACGATGCGCCGAACCAGAACGCCGATCCCGTCCCGTCCTTCCCGTCGGCCGCGCCACTGCCGCCCGCGGACCCGAAGGACTTCATATCCAGCGCCGACAAGGACAAGGCCCCGCTCAGCGAGGACACCCTGTTCCCCGGCAAGAAGCTGACCATGGGCGACCGCGTCTACCTCAAGGCCGCCACGACCGTCACCACCAACTGTGCCGCCGCGACGCAGGGCGCCCTGGGCTCCGTACTCGCGTCGAACAGCTGCGACCAGGTCATCCGCGCCACGTACCACAAGGATGGTGTCGCCGTCACGGTCGGCGTCGCCGTCTTCGAGCGGGAGGCCCAGGCGCTGAAGGCCAAGGACCAGGCGCAGGGCGGCGTCGCCTCGCTCTCCGGCTCCGGGGTCGACACCTTCTGCCGGGCGCCCTCTATCTGCCGCAAGACCACCAACTCGTACGGCCGGTACGTCTACTTCACCGTCGGCGGCTTCACCAGCGGCAAGAACGTCGCCAAGACCGACGAGGACGTCTACGCGATCGGTGACGACGTCGCCGAGTTCACCTTCCGTCAGATCCTCGGCCGGGGCCAGGCCCAGGCCTCGGCGGCGGCCACGGAGCCCGTAACTCAGTAGCCCCTCCCGCGTTCACCTGGGTATGTTTCACGAAAACTGCACAGGATGACCACGGGGGTGGGCCGGTGACGGCCGTCAAGATCACGGTGGTGGTGCCGACGTACAACTCGGGACCCCACATCGAGCCGCTCGTCGACTCGCTGCTCCGGCAGACCATGCCGCGCGACGCGTTCGAGGTCCTCTTCGTCGACGACGGCTCGACGGACGGGACCCCGGCGCGCCTCGCCGCCCTCGCGGCCGAGCACCCCCACTTCCGCACCGTCTCCCTCCCCAACTCGGGCTGGCCCGGCCGCCCCCGCAACGTCGGCGTGGCACGCGCGAACGGCGCGTACGTGCAGTTCGCCGACCACGACGACCGGCTGGCGCCCGAGGCGCTGGAGCGGCTGTACGCGATGGCCGAGCGCAACGGCTCCGACATCCTCATCGGCAAGGTCGCCAGCAACTTCCGCGCCAGGGGAGTCCCGTACGCCCTGATGAGCCGTACGCGCGAGTCCTGCACCGTGTGGAACGCGCCGCTCATCGACAGCCTCACCCCGCACAAGATGTTCCGCACCGCGTTCCTGCGCGAACACGGCATCGTGCACCCCGAAGGGCCCTGGATCCTGGAGGACCAGCTCTTCATGGCCCGCGCCTACCTCAAGGCGTCCGTCGTCTCCGTCCTCGGCGACTACGTCTGCTACACGTACTGGGCCCGCGACGACGCCGAGAACGCCGGTACCGCGGCCATCGACCCGCGCGGCTTCTACCGCAACCTGCGCCAGATCCTCGCCACCGTCGTCGCGGGTACGGAGCCGGGCCCCGCCCGCGACCGGCTGCTGCGCCGCTTCTACCGGGTCGAGATGCTGCACCGGCTCGGGGTGGAGCCCGAGGGCCTGCCGAACGACCCGCCGTTCCGGGACGACCCGTTCGACGCCGTACGGGAGCTGGCCGAGGAGTTCATGACCGACGGCGTGCACGACGGGCTGCCGGTCCTGCACCGCGTCCGCTCGACGCTGCTGCGCGCCAACAGACCTGCGGAACTCGCGGAGTTCACCCGGCGCCAGAGCACCCTGCGTGCCCACTGCGACGCCGGGCCCACCCGCTGGAACCGCGGCCGCATCAAGGCGTCCTTCACCGCCCGCTTCGAGGAACACCCGGGCGGCCCGGGGCTGTTGCTGGCCCGGCGCGGCGAGCGGTATTTCCTCGCCCCGTCCCTGACCGACGGGGTGCTGGCGGAACCCGTCGACGTGACCGACGCGCTGGGGACGTTCAAGGCGGACGTGCTGCTGCGGCACACGGAGAGCGCCCACGTGTGGCCGGTGGAGCGCGAGACCTCACTCGCCCTGGAGGAGCCACGGGAGACACCCGGGGAGGACGGTACGGTCCTGGTCCGCCCCGTCGTCCACGGCACCTTCGCCGTGGACCCGCTGCGCGCCGCGGGCGGCCGTCCGCTGGACGACGGCGCGTGGGAGGTACGGGTACGGCTCAGCGGCGCCGGATTCGACCGCTACGCGACCGTGCTCGACGCCGGGGGCCGTCCCCTGACCGTACGGCGTACGGACCCGCCCCCGGCCGGCGTCAAGGTGAGCGTCGTCGTACGGACGGCGGGCGCCGCCGAGGACGCCGTACGCGCCACCCTCGACTCCCTGGCCGCCCAGACCCTCCCGCCCGACGCGTTCGAGGTGATCAGGGCCGAGGAGCGCGACTCCGGGCTCGCCGGCGCGAGGGGCGCGTACGTCCTCTTCCTGGAGCCCGGCACCGAGCTGGGCACCGAGGCGCTGGAGCGGATGTACGCGTACGGCGTCGAGCACGACGCCGACATCGTCGCCGGAAAGCCCGCGGGCCGGGGCAGACCCGTCCCGCACGCGCTCTTCGCCCGGGACCGGCCCCGGGCGACCCTCGCCAAGGACCCGCTGGCCGACAGCCTCGGCGCGGACAAGCTCTTCGACCGGGCGTTCCTGGCCGAGCACGGGCTGCGCTTCGGGGCGGCGGCTCCGGAGGCGGGCACCGGCGGCCGGGAGACCCTGGCCGAGCAGGCCTTCACCGCCGAGGCGACCCTCCTCGCGGGCCGCACCGCGGTCCTCGGCGGCTATGTCTGCTGCCGCTACGGCCCGGCCCCGGAGGGCCCCGCCGTCCCGCCCGGCACGTTCTACCCGGCGCTGCGCGCGGTCATGGCCAGGGCCGACGCCCGCACCGGGCCGGGCGCGGCCCGCGACCGGCTGCACCGGCGCTGGCTGCGCCTGGAGCTGCTGGGCCCGCTGACCGGGACCGCGCTGCCGGCCCTCGACGACTCGGCCCGGAGCGAGCTGTTCGACGCGATCCGGGAGGTCGTCAGGGACGGCGTCTCCCCCACCGCCGTCGCGGGGCTGCCCGTCGAGCGCCGGGTCGCGGCCGGTCTGATCGCCGACGGCCTCCTGGCCGAGCTGGCGACGCTGGCGCGCTGGGAGACCTCGATCGGCTGCCGTGCCCGCCTGGACCGGGTGACCCGCCAGGACGACGGGGTGCTCCGGATCACCTTCACCGCGCATCTGCACGCGGCCGAGGGCCCGTTGGACGTCACACTGCCGGACGCGGAGGCGCGGCGGTCGCTGGCCCCGGCAGGGCTCGCCCGGCCCCTGCGCGACCGCTTCGCCCGCGAACCGCTCACCAGGAGCGCGCACCCCGACCGGGCATCGGCCGTCCTCGTCCTGCGCGACCGCGAGACCGGCAAGGAACACCGGCTGCCCACCGAGTCCACCGTCGCCTACACCGGGGGCCGCGGGCTGAGCATCACAGGAGCGGCGCCCCTCGCCGCGGCCGGCCTGCGCGACGGCGTCTGGGACGCCTCCGTACGCCTCACCGCGCTCGGCTGGACGAAGACGGCCCGGCTCGGCGCGCACCGGGGCCCCGGCCTGCCCGAGGAGCTGCCGGCGGCCGACGGGATCACCCCGTACCGGACCACGCCCGGCCAGGAGCTGTCCTTCCGCGTGACCACACCCCGGCCCGCCACCCCCAGAACCCGCATACTGCTGCACCGGGTGACGCACCGGCTACGCGGCGCGACCCACCGCGCGTAGGGTCTTCCGTGCGCGTCAGGCGTCAACAGCCCGCGCAGCCGCCGCCCGCGGCCCCGCCCAGCGTCCGCTTGTTGCGGGCCGCGCGGTTGCGGGCGGCCAGCAGCTCGTCGGCCGGGTAGCCGACCTCCTCCAGCGTCAGCCCGTGCGGCCGTACGACATGCACCGCCGAGTCCCGTACGCCCGCCGCCAGAACCTTCGCCGGCCACTCCACGGGCCGGTGGCCGTCGCCCACGAAGAGCAGCGCGCCGACCAGCGAGCGCACCATGTTGTGGCAGAAGGCGTCGGCCCGCACGGTCGCGGTGACGACACCGCTCGCGTCCCGCACCCACTCCAGCCGCTGGAGCGTGCGGATCGTCGTCGCGCCCTCGCGCCGCTTGCAGTACGCGGCGAAGTCGTGCTCGCCGAGGAGCCCGGCCGATGCCGCGTTCATCGCCGCCACGTCCAGCGGCCAGTCGTGCCACAGCACATGGCCGCGCAGCAGCGGGTCGACGCCCCCGGGGTGGTCGGTGACGCGGTACGCGTACCGCCGCCAGACCGCCGAGAAGCGCGCGTTGAAGCCGGCCGGCGCCTCCGCGACCCGCCAGACCCGTACGTCGTGCGGGAGCCGCCCCGCGAGCCGCCGCAGCAGCCGCTCCTTGTGCTCCGCCCAGACGTCCAGCGGAAGATCCACATGGGCGACCTGCCCGCGCGCGTGCACGCCCGCGTCGGTGCGCCCGGCCACGGTCAGGTCGTACGTCCGCGAGGAGCGCGTCACCGTACGGAGCGCGTCCTCGATCTCGCCCTGGACGGTGCGCCGGGTGCGCTGCCTGGCCCAGCCGGAGAAGTCCTTGCCGTCGTACGACAGGTCCAGCCGCACCCGTACGTGACCGGCCGCCGGGCCCTCGGGGTTCTCGGGGTCCGCCACGCCCTTGGGGTTCTCGCTCTCCTGCACCTCTGTCCGTTCCTCTCCACCCGATCCGCTCCAAACGGAACGGGTCCGCCCCCCCTGGGGGAGCGGACCCGTCCGTACAGCCGACAGCGGGACTCAGGCGTCCTTGGCCTCGGCGTCGGGCTTGGCGTCCTCGACGGTCTCGGCCGGAGCCTCGTCCTTCTTGAGGGCGTCTTCCTTGACCGCGCGCTTCGTCGCGGCCTCGGCCTCACCGGTGGCCTCCTGCGCCACGGTCAGCGCCTCGACCAGCTCGATGACCGCCATCGGGGCGTTGTCGCCACGACGGTTGCCGATCTTGGTGATGCGGGTGTAACCACCGGGGCGGTTCTCGTACCGCGGCGCGATCTCGGTGAAGAGCGTGTGGACGACGCTCTTGTCCGTGATCGACTGCAGCACCAGGCGACGGTTGTGGATGTCGCCCTTCTTCGCCTTGGTGATGAAGCGCTCCGCGACCGGACGCAGGCGGCGGGCCTTGGCCTCGGTCGTGGTGATGCGGCCGTGCTCGAAGAGCGACTTCGCGAGGTTCGCGAGGAGCAGCTTCTCGTGCGCGGCGCTGCCGCCCAGACGGGCACCCTTGGTGGGCTGCGGCATGGTGTTTCTCCTTGTGTCTGCACCGGCCGTATCAGGTACCGGTGTCAGTTCCCGCGAGGCGGTCGCCCCGCGGAAGCGAAATCAGTACTGCTCGGTCTCCACGAAGCCCGCGTCCGCGTCGTCATCGGCGCCGAAGGCGTCCGCGGCGGCGGTCGGGTCGAATCCGGGCGGGCTGTCCTTGAGCGCGAGGCCCATGCCGGCCAGCTTCGCCTTGACCTCGTCGATCGACTTGGCACCGAAGTTGCGGATGTCGAGCAGGTCAGCCTCGGAGCGCGCCACGAGCTCACCCACGGAGTGGATGCCCTCACGCTTGAGGCAGTTGTACGACCGAACGGTGAGCTCCAGCTCCTCGATCGGCAGGGCGAGATCGGCGGCGAGCGCGGCGTCCGTCGGCGACGGGCCCATGTCGATGCCCTCGGCGTCGATGTTCAGCTCGCGCGCCAGGCCGAACAGCTCGACCAGCGTCTTACCGGCGGACGCCATGGCGTCGCGCGGCCGCATGGCCTGCTTGGTCTCGACGTCGACGATCAGCTTGTCGAAGTCGGTGCGCTGCTCGACACGGGTCGCCTCGACCTTGTACGTGACCTTGAGCACCGGCGAGTAGATGGAGTCGACCGGGATACGGCCGATCTCCTGGCCGACCTGCTTGTTCTGGACGGCGGAGACGTAGCCGCGACCGCGCTCGACGGTCAGCTCCATCTCCAGCTTGCCCTTGCCGTTCAGCGTGGCCAGGACGAGGTCCGGGTTGTGGACCTCGACACCGGCCGGCGGGGCGATGTCGGCGGCCGTGACCAGGCCGGGACCCTGCTTGCGCAGGTACATCACGACCGGCTCGTCGTGCTCCGAGGAGACGACGAGCTGCTTGATGTTGAGGATGAGGTCGGTGACGTCCTCCTTGACGCCCGGCACGGTGGTGAACTCGTGCAGGACCCCGTCGATCCGGATGCTGGTGACGGCGGCACCGGGGATCGAGGAGAGGAGCGTACGGCGGAGCGAGTTGCCGAGGGTGTAGCCGAAGCCCGGCTCCAGCGGCTCGATCACGAACCGGGAGCGGTATTCGTCGACGACCTCTTCGGTCAACGAGGGGCGCTGAGCAATCAGCATGGTGCGATCCTTCAGTTGGGGACGCCCGCTATTTGACGTCCGTCAATACTGACAAGGGTACGGGCGGCACGACGCGAAAGCGCCGTACCGCCCAGTTCCCGTATCCACCACAGGTGCGTGACGCACCTGAGGTCAGACGCGCCTCCGCTTGGGGGGGCGGCAGCCGTTGTGCGGGGTGGGGGTGACGTCCTGGATCGAGCCCACCTCCAGGCCGGTGGCCTGGAGCGAGCGGATCGCGGTCTCACGGCCGGAGCCGGGACCCTTGACGAAGACGTCGACCTTGCGCATGCCGTGCTCCTGCGCGCGGCGGGCGGCCGACTCGGCGGCCATCTGCGCGGCGAAGGGGGTGGACTTGCGCGAGCCCTTGAAGCCGACGTGGCCGGCGGAGGCCCAGGAGATCACGTTGCCCGAGGGGTCCGTGATCGAGACGATCGTGTTGTTGAACGTGCTCTTGATGTGGGCGTGCCCGTGAGCGACGTTCTTCTTTTCCTTGCGGCGCACCTTCTTGGCAGCGCCCTGACGACCCTTGGGGGGCATCTATCTCTCCTACAGGGAGGTGGTCGGTCCTACAGCGAAGACCGCTGATGAGCGTCGGCTGAGGACTACTTCTTGCCCGGCTTCTTCTTACCGGCGATGGCGCGACGCGGCCCCTTGCGGGTACGAGCGTTCGTGCTGGTGCGCTGACCGTGCACCGGCAGGCCGCGGCGGTGACGCAGACCCTGGTAGCAGCCGATCTCGACCTTGCGGCGGATGTCGGCGGCGATCTCGCGACGGAGGTCACCCTCGGTCTTGAGGTTGGCGTCGACGTACTCGCGGATCTTGACGAGGTCTTCCTCGGCAAGGTCGCGGACGCGGACGTTCGCGTCGACGCCGACGGCGGCGAGGGTCTCCTTGGACCGGGTGCGCCCGATACCGAAGACGTAGGTGAGGGCGACCTCGACGCGCTTGTCGCGCGGGAGGTCAACGCCTGCGAGGCGTGCCATTCATGGCTCCTGATGATGTCGGAGGTCTACCGCAGCGTCTGTCCCGGCCGCCGTACGAGGTCCGTACGGTCCGGGTCTCCGGCCTCCGCCGGAGGTGTCGGTCCCCTCGCGGGGGAGCCGGACACTGCGTCATTACGTTTGCTCGCGTCGCGCGAAGTACTGCGAGGTGCGGAGTCTTGCGTCAGCCCTGGCGCTGCTTGTGGCGCAGGTTGTCGCAGATGACCATGACCCGGCCGTGACGGCGGATCACCTTGCACTTGTCGCAGATCTTCTTGACGCTCGGCTTGACCTTCATGGGATTGAGGTTCTCCGGGTCAGTGCACACGCCCCGGTGAGGGGACGTCCGCAAGATCTACTTGTATCGGTAGACGATCCGGCCACGCGTCAGGTCGTACGGAGACAGCTCCACCACGACCCGGTCATCGGGGAGGATACGGATGTAGTGCATCCGCATCTTTCCGCTGATGTGCGCGAGGACCTTGTGACCGTTCTGCAGCTCCACCTTGAACATGGCGTTCGGGAGGGACTCGATCACGGTGCCCTCGATCTCGATGGCACCTTGCTTCTTGGCCACGCTTCGCCCTTCGAATCGGCTACCTTGATCGATTCTGGCGATCGCATGAAGACACACGGGTACACCAGAGCCGACGCGTCAGTCTACGGGAGCGCACTCGAAAAGACGAATCCGTTCAGTTTGCCCACCGCGGAAGATTTTTAAGCGGAATCGCTACGATGCCAGCGGGTCCGGCGCCGCCGTGACACCCAGTTCCGCGAGCTTCGCCCGGCCGCCGTCGGGGGCCGTGAGGACGAGGGGGCCCTCCTCCGTCAGCGCCACCGAGTGCTCCCAGTGCGAGGACCAGGTGCCGTCGGTCGTGATGACCGTCCACTCGTCCTCCAGCACCTGCGTACGGGGTGTGCCGAGCGACACCATCGGCTCGATCGCCAGGCAGAACCCCGGGATCAGCTTGGGGCCCTTGCCGCGCTTGCGGGTGACGTAGTTCAGCAGGTGGGGGTCCATGTGCATCTCGGTGCCGATGCCGTGGCCGCCGTACTCCTCGATGATCCCGTACTTGCCGCCGCCGGGGCGCGGCTGGCGCCTGATGTACGTCTCGATCGCGCGGGACACGTCCACGAGGCGGTTGCCGTTCCGCATGGCCGCGATGCCCGCCCACATCGACTCCTCGGTCACCCGCGACAGCTCCACCAGCTCCGGAGCGTGACCGGTGCCCACGAATGCGGTGAAGGCGGCGTCGCCGTGCCAGCCGTCGATGATCGCGCCGGCGTCGATCGAGATGATGTCGCCGTCCTTGAGGACGGTCCTGTCGTCGGGGATGCCGTGGACGACGACCTCGTTGACCGAGGTGCAGATGGTCGCGGGGAACCCGCCGTACCCGAGGAAGTTCGGCTTCGCATCGTGCTCGGCGAGCACCTTGCGGGCGACCTGGTCCAGATCCCGGGTGGTGGCGCCGGGCACGGCCGCCTCGCCGGTGGCCGCGTGCACCGCGGCGACGACCAGCCCCGCCTCGCGCATCTTCGCGATCTGCTCGGGGGTCTTGATCTCCACCATGCCTGTGCCTTCCGCCTTCGACTGTCCGGAGAACCGATACGCCGGGCTGTCCGCCCTGCGATCGACTGCTCAACACTACGGCCGTGGCGCCCCTTGGGACACCACGGCCGTACTACTGCTTCTCGTACGGGGATCCCTGAGGGATCCCTCATCGATCCCTCAGGCCCGTGAGGCCGGATCGCGCTCCAGCGCGGCCATCGCACGCTCGGTCACCTCGGTGACCTTGCCGAGCGCCGAGATCGTCACGACCAGGTCCTGCGCCCGGTAGTGGTCGATGATCGGCTCGGTCTGCGTGTGGTAGACCTCAAGCCGCGTCCGTACGGTCTCCTCGGAGTCGTCGTCCCGCTGGTACAGCTCGCCGCCGCAGACGTCGCAGACGCCCTCCTGCTCCGGCGGGCTGTACGTCACGTGGAAGACGTGCGCGCTGTCGTTGCGGCAGATGCGCCGGCCGGCGATCCGCTTCACGACCTCGTCCTCGGGGACCTCCAGGTCCAGCACGGCGTCGAGCCGTACGCCGTCCGCCGTGAGCGCCTTGTCGAGCGACTTCGCCTGCGACACGTTGCGGGGGAAGCCGTCCAGCAGGAAGCCGTTCTCGGCGTCCGGCTGGGCCATGCGGTCCTGCGCCATCGCGATGGTGACCTCGTCGGGCACGAGATTCCCGGCGTCCATGTATGCCTTCGCCTGTTTGCCGAGGGCCGTGCCCTGGCTGATGTTGGCGCGGAAGAGGTCGCCCGTGGAGATGTGCGGGACCGACAGGTTCTTGGCAAGGTACGCGGCCTGCGTTCCCTTGCCGGCACCGGGCGGTCCGACGAGGACGATTCGCATCAGCGGAGGAACCCTTCGTAATTGCGCTGCTGAAGCTGGCTCTCGATCTGCTTGACGGTCTCCAGCCCCACACCCACGATGATCAGGATGCTCGTCCCGCCGAACGGGAAGTTCTGGTTGGCACCGCCGAAGCCCGCCAACGCCATCGTCGGTACGAGAGCGATCAGCCCCAGGTACAGCGAGCCCGGCCAAGTGATCCTGTTGAGCACGTAGCTCAGGTACTCGGCCGTGGGCCGGCCTGCCCGGATACCCGGGATGAACCCACCATACTTCTTCATGTTGTCCGCGACTTCTTCGGGGTTGAACGAGATGGCCACGTAGAAGAAGGCGAAGAAGACGATCAGCAGGAAGTACGTCGCGATGTAGTACGGGTGGTCGCCCTTGACGAAGTGGGCCTCGATCCAGGTCTTCCACGCGGAGTTCCCGCTGGAGAACTGCGCGACCAGAGCCGGGATGTAGAGCAGCGACGACGCGAAGATGACGGGGATGACACCCGCCTGGTTCACCTTCAGCGGGATGTACGTCGAAGTACCGCCGTAGGACCTGCGGCCGATCATGCGCTTCGCGTACTGCACGGGGATCCGGCGCTGGGCCTGCTCGACGAAGACGACGAGGCCGACCATCACGAAGCCGATCAGGATGACCGTGCCGAACTCGATCCAGCCGCCCGCGAGCGTGCCGCTCTCCTTGATGGCCCACAGGGCGCCGGGGAAGCCGGCGGCGATCGAGATGAACATGAGGATGGACATGCCGTTGCCGATGCCGCGGTCGGTGATCAGCTCACCGAGCCACATGACGGCCGCGGTGCCCGCGGTCAGGGTGATCACCATGACGACCGTGGTGAAGATGGACCGGTCCGGGATGATCTGTGTCGCGACCGGGCAGCCGCTGAACAGCGAGCCGCTGCGGGCGGCGGCGACGATGCCGGTGCCCTGAAGGACCGCCAGGGCGATCGTCAGATAGCGGGTGTACTGGGTGATCTTCGCCTGGCCGGACTGCCCCTCCTTCTTGAGGGCCTCCAGCCGGGGGATGACCACCGTCAGGAGCTGCAGAATGATGCTCGCGGTGATGTACGGCATGATGCCGAGCGCGAAGATCGTGATCTGCAGCAGCGCCCCGCCGCTGAACATGTTCACCAAGCCGAACAGGCTGTTGTTGCCCTTCTGGGCCGCATCGACACAGATCTGGACATTCTCGTAACTGACACCCGGTGCGGGTACATGCGCCCCCATCCGGTACAGCACGATGATGCCGAGCGTGAAGAGCAGCTTCTTGCGCAGGTCGGGTGTCTTGAACGCCCGGGCGAACGCGGTGAGCACGGTGCCTCCTGCGACCCCCGCGCTACTGCGCCAGAGGTGACGGTCTGAGGTTTCGATGGATAGGTGTCTGCCGAAGCCTGCCGGGCCGCCGGTACCGCAGTCAGCGGTGTCACCACCGCTGCCGGCGGCCTTGAGGCATGCGACAGCGTCTGACACCCTACCGGGGACCGCGCGCTTCCAGAACATCCACTGCGCTCTGTGGTCATCCGGGTATCGCCGCCTGGCTCGAAGACGGCCCCGTTCCGGCCATGCCACGCGTTGCCGGGGCGCTGCGCCCCTCCGGGCGGCGGGACGGTGTTCGCGGTGTTCCCATGAGCCCCGCGGGGCTCATGGAGCCACCGAGAGGCGCACAAAGGCCTGGGCCGTACCTCTGACACGAGGTACAGCCCAGGCCCTGGAATCAGCCGAACTCAGACCAGCTCGGTGACCGTGCCGCCCGCGGCGGCGATCTTCTCCTTGGCGGAGCCGGAGACGGCGTCGACCGAAACCTGCAGCGCCACGGTGATCTCGCCCTGGCCCAGGACCTTGACGAGGCTGTTCTTGCGCACCGCACCCTTGGTGACCAGGTCGGCCACCGTGACCTCGCCGCCCTCGGGGTAGAGAGCGGAGAGCTTGTCCAGGTTCACGACCTGGTACTCGGTGCGGAACGGGTTCTTGAAGCCCTTCAGCTTCGGGAGGCGCATGTGGAGGGGCATCTGCCCACCCTCGAAGCGCTCCGGAACCTGGTAGCGGGCCTTGGTGCCCTTGGTACCACGACCAGCGGTCTTACCCTTGGACGCCTCACCACGACCCACACGGGTCTTGGCGGTCTTGGCGCCCGGGGCAGGACGGAGGTCGTGTGCCTTCAGCGGGTTGGTGTTGTCCGCCATGTCAGTCGACCTCCTCGACCGTGACGAGGTGCCGCACGGTGTTCGCCATGCCGCGGAACTCGGGACGGTCCTCCTTGACCACCACGTCGTTCAGGCGCTTCAGCCCGAGCGAACGCAGTGTGTCGCGGTGGTTCTGCTTGCTGCCGATGTACGACTTCGTCTGCGTGATCTTGAGACGGGCCATTACGCACCCGCTCCCGCACGCGCACGGAGGAGAGCGGCAGGGGCGACGTCCTCAAGGGGCAGACCGCGGCGGGCCGCGATCTCCTCGGGACGCTGCAGGCCCTGGAGGGCCGCCACCGTCGCGTGCACGATGTTGATCGCGTTGTCCGAGCCGAGCGACTTCGACAGGATGTCGTGCACGCCCGCGCACTCCAGCACGGCACGCACCGGGCCACCGGCGATAACGCCGGTACCGGGGGACGCCGGCTTGAGCAGGACGACGCCCGCGGCCTTCTCGCCCTGGATCGGGTGAGGGATGGTGCCCTGGATACGGGGGACCTTGAAGAAGTGCTTCTTGGCCTCCTCAACACCCTTGGCGATGGCGGCCGGCACCTCCTTGGCCTTGCCGTAACCGACACCCACGGTGCCGTCACCGTCGCCCACCACGACCAGCGCGGTGAAGCTGAAGCGACGACCACCCTTCACAACCTTGGCGACACGGTTGATCGCGACGACGCGCTCAACGTAAGCGGTCTTCTCGGCGGCAGCGCCACCGTCGCGACCCTTCCGGTCCCGCCGCTCGCCGCCACCGGCACCGCTTCCGCGGCGCTGGGGTCCAGCCATTGGATTTACCTCTCTCTGTTACGTCCGTTAGTCCCGGAACCGGGGCCTAGAACTTCAGCCCGGCTTCGCGGGCGGCGTCAGCCAGAGCGGCAATGCGCCCGGCGTACCTGTTGCCACCACGGTCGAACACGACAGCCTCGACACCCGCGGCCTTGGCGCGCTCGGCGACCAGGGCGCCGACCTTCTGCGCCTGGCTGCTCTTGTCGCCCTCGCCACCGCGGATCGAGGTGTCCAGGGTCGACGCGGACGCGAGCGTGTGGCCCGCGATGTCGTCGATGACCTGGGCCACGATGTTGCGGTTGGAGCGCGTCACGACGAGGCGCGGACGCTCCGGCGTGCCGGAGACGTGCTTGCGCACGCGAATGTGGCGGCGCTTGATGGCGGCGCGCTTGTACGCGTCACCCTTGGCGATCTTCACACCGTATGCCATGGCTTACTTACCCGCCTTTCCGACCTTGCGGCGGATGACCTCGCCCGCGTACTTGACGCCCTTGGCCTTGTACGGGTCGGGCTTCCGCAGCTTGCGGATGTTAGCGGCGACCTCGCCGACCTTCTGCTTGTCGATGCCCTCGACGGTGAACTTCGTGGGCGTCTCGACCTTGAAGGTGATGCCCTCGGGGGCCTCGATGAGGATCGGGTGGCTGTAGCCCAGGGCGAACTCCAGGTTGGAGCCCTTCGCCTGGACGCGGTAACCGACACCGCTGATTTCGAGCGCCTTGATGTATCCCTGGGTCACACCGGTGATCATGTTCGCCACCAGCGTGCGGGACAGGCCGTGCAGGGCCTTGTTCTGACGCTCGTCGTTGGGGCGCAGCACCGAGAGGGTGCCGTCCTCGCCCTTGGTGACCTCGATCGGCGCGGCGACGGTGTGCGAGAGGGAACCCTTGGGGCCCTTCACCGCGACCGTGCGGCCATCGATGGTGACGTCCACACCGGCGGGAACCTGGATGGGGAGCTTGCCGATTCGCGACATGAGCTTTTCCTCCGTTCCCGACTACCAGACGTAGGCGAGGACTTCCCCACCTACGCCCTTCTTGCCTGCCTGCTGGCCGGTCAGAAGACCGTGGGACGTGGAGATGATCGCCACGCCCAGGCCACCGAGGACCTTCGGCAGGTTGGTGGACTTCGCGTACACACGCAGACCCGGCTTGGAGATGCGCTTGATGCCGGCGATCGAACGCTCGCGGTTCGGGCCGAACTTCAGCTCCAGGACGAGGTTCTTGCCGACCTCGGCGTCCTCGACCTTCCAGCCGGTGATGAAGCCCTCCTGCTGGAGGATCTCCGCGATGTGCGACTTGATCTTGCTGTGCGGCATCACGACGTCGTCGTGGTATGCCGAGTTCGCGTTGCGCAGACGCGTGAGCATGTCTGCGATGGGATCAGTCATGGTCATGAGTTGGCCTTCGGCCTCTCTCGCCGGGGTTTCCTGTATGCGCCATCCCTCTCCCCGGTCAGAGCCGGGACGGGTGCGGTGCGGGGACCTACGGCGTAGTAAGTCTTAGTGGACGGCGGGCGCCCAACCCCACAAGCCTACGGCATGTGGGAGAGGGCTCCCGCCAACCAATTGCTTACCGAGAGTTCGGGCAGTTCTCCGGAACGGAGGACTACCAGGAACTCTTGGTCACGCCCGGCAGCTCGCCACGGTGGGCCATCTCACGAAGGCACACGCGGCACAGGCCGAACTTGCGGTAGACGGAGTGGGGCCGGCCGCAGCGCTGGCAGCGGGTGTAGCCGCGTACGCCGAACTTCGGCTTGCGGGCGGCCTTAGCGATCAGAGCCTTCTTCGCCACGGTCAGTTCTCCTTGAACGGGAAGCCGAGGTGACGAAGGAGGGCACGACCCTCGTCGTCGTTGGTCGCCGTGGTCACCACGGTGATGTCCATGCCCCGGACCCGGTCGATCTTGTCCTGGTCGATCTCGTGGAACATGACCTGCTCCGTGAGACCGAAGGTGTAGTTGCCACGGCCGTCGAACTGCTTGGGCGACAGGCCGCGGAAGTCACGGATACGCGGCAGCGCGAGCGACAGCGTACGGTCCAGGAACTCCCACATGCGGTCACCGCGGAGGGTGACGTGGCAGCCGATCGGCTGCCCCTCGCGCAGCTTGAACTGCGCGATCGACTTGCGGGCCTTGGTGACGGACGGCTTCTGGCCGGTGATCGTGGTGAGGTCCTTGATGGCACCCTCGATCAGCTTGGAGTCGCGGGCGGCGTCGCCCACACCCATGTTGACCACGATCTTGACGAGGCCGGGGATCTGCATGACGTTCTCGTACGAGAACTCCTCACGCAGCTTGCCGGCGATCTCCTCGCGGTAGCGCAGCTTCAGACGCGGCGCGGTAGTGGTCGCAGTCATCAGATGTCCTCACCGGTCCGCTTGGCAACGCGGATCTTGTTGCCCTCGTCGTCAAAGCGGTAGCCGACGCGGGTAACGACCTTCTTGCCGTCCTTCTCCACGACCAGCTGAACGTTGCTGATGTGGATGGGGGCCTCGGTGGTCACGATGCCACCGGTCTGCGAACCGCGAGCCGTCTGGCCGGCCTTGGTGTGCTTCTTGACCCGGTTGACACCCTCGACGAGAACACGGTCCTGCGTGGGGTAGGCCACGATGACCTTGCCCTGCTTGCCCTTGTCCTTGCCGGTGATGACCTGAACCAGGTCGCCCTTCTTGATCTTCATGCTTACAGCACCTCCGGCGCGAGCGAGATGATCTTCATGAACTTCTTCTCGCGCAGCTCACGGCCCACCGGGCCGAAGATACGGGTGCCACGAGGGTCGCCGTCGTTCTTGAGAATGACAGCGGCGTTCTCGTCGAAGCGGATGTACGAGCCGTCCTGACGACGACGCTCCTTGACGGTGCGAACGATGACCGCCTTGACGACGTCACCCTTCTTCACGTTGCCACCGGGGATCGCGTCCTTGACGGTGGCGACGATGACGTCACCGATGCCCGCGTAGCGGCGACCCGAGCCACCGAGAACACGGATGGTGAGAATTTCCTTCGCACCCGTGTTGTCGGCGACGCGCAGTCGCGACTCCTGCTGGATCACGTCTATCTCCTGATCGTCTGCCGGTTCCCCGGGGGCCGTTCACCGAACGGCCCCCGGAGCCTGGCGGAACTGTTCCGAGAGGAAACCCCCTCGGAGGGTTCTTACTTGGCCTTCTCGAGGATCTCGACGATGCGCCACCGCTTCGTGGCGGACTGCGGCCGGGTCTCCATCAGGAGGACGCGGTCGCCGACGCCGGCGGCGTTCTGCTCGTCGTGAGCCTTGAGCTTGTTCGTACGGCGGATGACCTTGCCGTACAGAGCGTGCTTGACGCGGTCCTCGACAGCGACGACGACGGTCTTGTCCATCTTGTCGCTGACGACAAGACCCTCACGGGTCTTGCGGTCGCCGCGCGCGGCCTTGGTCTCGGTCACGTTGTTCTCAGTCATCAGGCGCTCTCCACCGTCTCGATGCCCAGCTCGCGCTCACGCATCAGGGTGTAGATCCGCGCGATGTCCTTGCGCACGAGCTTCAGCCGCCCGTGGTTTTCGAGCTGACCGGTCGCCGCCTGGAAGCGGAGGTTGAACAGCTCTTCCTTGGCCTCGCGGAGCTTGTCGACAAGCTCCTCGTTGCCCAGCTCGCGCAGTTCGGACGCCTTGGTCACGGCCGCCATCACGACTCACCTGCCTCGCGCCGAACGATCCGGCACTTCATCGGAAGCTTGTGAGCAGCGCGGGTAAGCGCCTCACGCGCAATCTTCTCGTTCGGGTAGGACAGCTCGAACATCACCCGACCGGGCTTGACGTTGGCGATCCACCACTCGGGGGAACCCTTACCGGAACCCATGCGGGTCTCGGCGGGCTTCTTCGTGAGCGGACGGTCCGGGTAGATGTTGATCCAGACCTTGCCGCCACGCTTGATGTGACGGGTCATGGCGATACGAGCGGACTCGATCTGCCGGTTCGTCACGTACGCGGGGGTCAGCGCCTGGATGCCGTACTCGCCGAACGCAACCTGCGTACCACCCTTGGACATACCGCTGCGCTTCGGGTGGTGCTGCTTGCGGTGCTTGACCCTACGGGGGATCAGCATTTCGGTCAGGCCTCCGTTCCGCCGTTAGAAGAGGTCGTCGCCTCAGCGGCAGGAGCGGCGGTGGCGTCGGCCTTGGGGGCCTCGGCAGCCGGGCTCTGCTGCGGCTTGCGGCCACGTCCGCCACGCTCGCCACCACGGCCACCGCGGCCGGCGGGGCGGTCGTTGCCGCCACCGCGGGCGGGACGGTTGCCGGCGCGCGCCGCGGCGTTCTCGGCGCGGACCTCGGCGATGTTCTTGACGTCGCCCTTGTAGATCCAGACCTTCACACCGATACGGCCGAAGGTCGTCTTGGCCTCGAAGAAGCCGTAGTCCACGTTGGCGCGGAGCGTGTGCAGGGGCACGCGGCCCTCGCGGTAGAACTCCGAGCGGGACATCTCGGCGCCGCCGAGACGGCCACCGCACTGGATCTTGATGCCCTTGGCGCCGGCCTTCATCGTCGACTGCATGCTCTTGCGCATGGCGCGACGGAAGGAGACACGCGAGGAGAGCTGCTCGGCCACGGCCTGGGCCACGAGCTGAGCGTCCACCTCGGGGTTCTTGACCTCAAGGATGTTGAGCTGGACCTGCTTGCCGGTCAGCTTCTCCAGCTCGCCGCGGATGCGGTCGGCCTCGGCGCCGCGGCGGCCGATGACGATGCCCGGACGCGCGGTGTGGATGTCGACACGGACGCGGTCGCGGGTGCGCTCGATCTCCACCTTGGAGATGCCGGCCCGCTCCATGCCCTTCGTCATCATGCGACGAATGGCAACGTCTTCCTTGACGTAGTCCTTGTACAGCTTGTCGGCATACCAGCGGGACTTGAAGTCCGTGGTGATACCGAGCCGGAACCCATGCGGGTTAACCTTCTGGCCCATTACCGGGTTCCTTCCTTGCTGCTGACGACCACGGTGATGTGGCTGGTCCGCTTACGGATCCGGTAGGCACGGCCCTGGGCGCGCGGCCGGAACCGCTTCAGGGTCGGACCCTCGTCCACGTACGCCTCGCTGATGACCAGCGAGTTGGCGTCGGAGTGGTCGTAGTTGTGCGCGGCGTTGGCAATGGCGCTGTCCAGCACCTTGCCGACCGGCACGCTCGCGGCCTGCGGGGCGAAGCGCAGGACCGCCTGAGCCTCCGTGGCATCCATGCCACGGATGAGGTCCACCACGCGGCGGGCCTTCATGGGCGTGACGCGGATGTACCGCGCCTGGGCCCTGGCTTCCATGGTTGTCCCTTCGGTGTGAGTCATAGTCAGTTCACCCCGCGTTAGCGGCGCTTCGACTTCCGGTCGTCCTTGACGTGGCCGCGGAAGGTGCGAGTCGGCGAGAACTCGCCGAGCTTGTGGCCGACCATCGACTCGGTGACGAACACCGGGACGTGGATCTTGCCGTTGTGCACCGCGATCGTGTGGCCCAGCATGGCCGGGACGATCATCGAGCGACGGGACCAGGTCTTGATGACGTTCTTGGTGCCTGCCTCGTTCTGTACGTCCACCTTCTTGATGAGGTGTCCGTCGACGAAGGGCCCCTTCTTGAGACTGCGCGGCATCTAAACCCGCTCCTAGCGCTTCTTGTTCGTCTTGCGGCGGCGGACGATGTACTTGCTGCTTGCCTTCTTCGGCGAGCGAGTACGACCCTCCTTCTGACCCCACGGGCTGACCGGGTGGCGACCACCGGAGGTCTTGCCCTCACCACCACCGTGCGGGTGGTCGACCGGGTTCATCGCGACACCGCGGACGGTCGGGCGAACGCCCTTCCAGCGCATACGGCCGGCCTTGCCCCAGTTGATGTTCGACTGCTCGGCGTTGCCGACCTCGCCGATGGTGGCGCGGCAGCGGACGTCGACCAGCCGGATCTCACCGGACGGCATGCGCAGGTGGGCCATGGAGCCCTCCTTCGCCAGCAGCTGCACGGAGGCACCCGCGGAGCGGGCGAACTTCGCGCCGCCGCCGGGCCGCAGCTCGATGGCGTGGATGGTCGTACCGACCGGGATGTTGCGCAGCGCCAGGTTGTTGCCGGGCTTGATGTCGGCGGCCGGACCGTTCTCGACACGGGCGCCCTGCGCCAGGCCACGGGGGGCGATGATGTAGCGCTTCTCGCCGTCCGCGTAGTGGAGCAGCGCGATGCGCGCGGTGCGGTTCGGGTCGTACTCGATGTGCGCGACCTTGGCAGGCACGCCGTCCTTGTCGTGACGACGGAAGTCGATCACGCGGTAGGCGCGCTTGTGGCCACCACCCTGGTGGCGAACGGTCACACGACCGGCGTTGTTACGGCCGCCCTTGCTGTGCAGCGGGCGGACCAGCGACTTCTCCGGCGTGGACCGCGTGATCTCGACAAAGTCGGCGACGCTGGAGCCACGACGGCCCGGGGTCGTCGGCTTGTACTTGCGGATACCCATTGTCTCTCAGTCCTCGGAAGAATTCCGGATCCTGGACGTCTCGACCTCCGTCAGGAGGTCGGTCCGCCGAAGATGTCGATACGGTCGCCCTCAGCGAGGGTCACGATGGCGCGCTTGGTGTTGGCGCGCTTACCGAAACCGGTGCGGGTGCGCTTGCGCTTGCCCTGGCGGTTGATCGTGTTGACCCCGGCGACCTTGACCGAGAAGACCGCTTCCACGGCCTGCTTGATCTGGGTCTTGTTGGCCGTGGGCGCCACGATGAACGTGTACTTGTTCTCGTCGAGCAGCGCGTAGCTCTTCTCGGACACAACCGGCTTGACAAGAATGTCGCGGTGGTCGTGGAAGGACTTGCTGGTGATCTCGGCCATCAGGCTTCGCTCCCCTCGTTGTCATCGGCCTTCTGGGGGCCAGACACGAAGGACTCGAAAGCGGCCTGGGTGAAGACCACGTCGTCGGAGACGATCACGTCGTACGTGTTCAGCTGGCCCGGCGCCAGGATGTGCACCTGGGGCAGGTTGCGGGCGGAGAGCCACGCGGCCTCGTCGGCCCGCTCGACGACCAGGAGCAGGTTCTTCCGCTCACTGATCTTGCCCAGCAGGGTCCTGGCGGCCTTGGTGGACACCGCGTCCTCGACCAGGCCGGAGACGACGTGGATACGAGAGTGACGGGCCCGGTCGGTGAGGGCACCGCGCAGGGCGGCGGCCTTCATCTTCTTCGGGGTCCGCTGCGAGTAGTCACGCGGCACGGGGCCGTGGACGACGCCACCGCCGGCGAACTGCGGAGCGCGGGTCGAACCCTGGCGGGCGCGGCCGGTGCCCTTCTGGCGGTACGGCTTCTTGCCACCGCCACGGACTTCGCCGCGGGTCTTGGTCTTGTGCGTGCCCTGTCGGGCAGCGGCCAGCTGGGCGACAACGACCTGGTGGATCAGCGGGATGCTGACCTTGGCGTCGAAGATCTCCGCGGGGAGTTCGACGGTCCCGGCCTTGTCGCCTGCCGGCGAAAGGATGTCAACGGTGCTCATCAGTTACCTCAGGCCCCCTTGGCCGCGGTACGGACCAGGACGAGGCCGCCGTTCGGACCAGGAACCGCGCCCTTGATCAGGAGCAGGCCCTTCTCCGCGTCAACGGCGTGAACGGTCAGGTTCTGGGTGGTGACCCGCTCGTTGCCCATGCGGCCCGCCATGCGGAGGCCCTTGAACACACGGCCCGGGGTGGCGCAGCCACCGATGGAACCGGGAGAGCGGTGCTTGCGCTGGGTGCCGTGACCGGCGCCGAGGCCCTTGAAGTTGTGACGCTTCATGACACCGGCGAAGCCCTTGCCCTTGCTCTTGCCCGTGACGTCAACCTTGACGCCGGACTCGAACGCGGCGGCGGTGATCTCCTGGCCGAGCGTGTACTCGCTCGCGTCGGAGGTCCGCAGCTCCACCAGGTGGCGGCGGGGGGTCACGTCGGCCTTGGCGAAGTGGCCCTTGAGGGGCTTGTTCACCTTGCGCGGGTCGATCTCGCCGAAGGCGATCTGGACCGACTCGTAGCCGTCGGAGTCATTCGTACGGACCTGGGTAACGACGCAGGGTCCGGCCTTGACCACGGTCACCGGGACGACACGGTTGTTCTCGTCCCAGACCTGGGTCATGCCGAGCTTCTCGCCCAGGACACCCTTGATCTGCTTTGCCATCTCTTCCGCGCCTCTCAGAGCTTGATCTCGATGTCAACGCCGGCCGGAAGGTCCAGGCGCATCAGCGAGTCAACGGTCTTGGGCGTCGGGTCGAGGATGTCGATCAGGCGCTTGTGCGTGCGCATCTCGAAGTGCTCGCGCGAGTCCTTGTACTTGTGCGGCGACTTGATGACGCAGTACACGTTCTTCTCAGTGGGCAGCGGCACCGGGCCCGCGACCGACGCACCAGTACGCGTCACCGTCTCGACGATCTTCTTCGCCGAGGAGTCGATGACCTCGTGGTCGTAGGCCTTGAGCCGGATGCGGATCTTCTGTCCCGCCATGGCTGCTTCGTAGTCCTGTCTCTCGTAACGCTCTGGGACCCGGTGGTTCCGGGCTCTTCTCCGACCCACGCGGTCGGGCGTGTCGCGGCCCCGTCCATGAAAATCTCCCGAAGGATTTTCCCTGCAAGGGGTGCGGGCCCAACGTCCGCGAGCCGGGGAGAACCGCGGGGTACATCGCGTTCCACCACCGGGAGCCTGGTCGGCACCCCGCTGACACTTCCCGGAAGATTCCCGTACGTCCGGCCCCAGCGCTGCCCCGTAAGGCAGTTGGAGACGACGAGTACTGTGGGACTCGCTTCCGGTCCTCCCGGCGGGAGGCGCGCAGCATTGGCACTCAACCGAGCAACCTGAACAGTGTGCCACAGGGCCCTTGACCCTGGCCAATCGGGCCGGAAAGCGTACCCCACGCGGCGATCGGCTACTCATCGCCACCCGGACGCACGGACACCGACCCGGACACCCGGGTGCACCCCCACCCCAGAGTCTCACTTAAAGTAGTGATTGAGTCACGAACAGTGAAATCGCGGGCTATCCTCACCCGAACGTGATCGCTCGGAAACGGCGCGGTCGGAAGCGGTGAAAGGTACCGGGAGTCATGGCAAAGTTACGGCTGATGATCGGCAGGGAGCACGTCGCGGAACTCGCGCGCCTGAGCAACCCTGTGGGAGCCGTCGAGGAACTGATCTGGAACGCGCTGGACGCGGACGCCGGGCGGGTGAGCGTCGTCCTGGAGCGCGGCGACCTCGGAGCGGTCGACCGGGTGATCGTCACCGACGACGGCACGGGCATCGCGGCGGACCGCTGTGACGAGTACTTCCGGCACCTCGGCGTCTCCTGGAAGAAGAGCGCGGGGACCAGCCCGGTGAAGAAGCGGACCCTGCACGGCAAGAACGGCCGAGGCCGGGTGCGCGCCTTCGCGCTCGGTACGGAGATCCGCTGGACCAGCGTGAGCGAGGGCCCGCACGGGCTCCACCGCGTGGTCATCGAGTCGGACCGCGCCTCCATGGACGAGTTCGACGTCAGCGATCCCGAACCGGCGACCGGGCCGACCGGCACGGTCTTCGAGGCGCTCGGCGGCGAGGAGGCGCAGCGGCTGACCGAGGACACCGCCCGCTCGGCCCTGACCGCCGCCTTCGCCCTCTATCTCGCCGCGTACCCGGACATCGACATCGAGTACGACGGCCGCCGGTTGGACCCGTCGTCGGAACAGCTGCACGTCACCGGCCCGTACGAGATCCCGACGGGCTCCGGCTGCCCGGCCGGCCCGGCGCAGCTCCGCCTCATCGAGTGGAAGCGGCCCGTCACCCGGGCCCTGATCCTCTGCGACGGCCGCGGTATGTCCCTGGCCCAGCTCAGGCCCGAGATCCAGGCCCCCGGCTTCCACTTCACGGCGTACCTCTCCTGGCCCGGCTTCGAGGACGCGGAGGCGGGAGACCTCACCTTCGCCGACTGGACTCCCGACGGATTTACGGCCGAGGTGGTGGCGGCGGCCCGTGAACGCATGAGGACGCACTTCCGCTCCCGCGCCGACGAGCGTCGCAGAGAGCTCGTACGGTCCTGGCGTTCGGACGGCATCTACCCGTACGAGGGCGAGCCCGGCAGCGACCAGGAGCGCGCGGAACGGGAGACGTTCGACGCGGTGGCGACGACGGTGATCCGGCATCTGCCGCAGGTGAAGAAGACCCAGCGGACGACCTTCGCGCTGATGCGGTCCGTACTGGCGCACGAGCCCCACGACGTGCTGCGGATCGTGGAAGAGCTCTTCACCCTCTCCAAGCAGGAGCGTGAGGAACTGGCCCGGCTCCTCGACCGGACCCCGCTCTCCGCCCTGATCAAGGCATCAACGGTGGCGACGAGTCGGCTGGACTTCCTGGCCGCCCTCGAACACCTCGTCTTCGACACCGAGACCAGGGGCCGGGTGAAGGAGCGCTCGGAGCTCCACCGCATCCTGGAGAACGAGTGCTGGGTGTTCGGCGAGGAGTACGGGCTGCACGCGAGCGACCGGAGCCTGAACGAGGTGCTGGCCCAGCACTGCCGGCTGCTCGGCCGCGAGGCACCGACGCCCACTCCGGTGCTGCGGGAGGACGGCCGGACGGGCATCGTCGACCTCATGCTGTCGAAAGCCGCACGGCAACGGCACGACGAGCGACACCATCTGGTGATCGAACTCAAGCGCCCCGAGGTCACCCTGGGCATGACCGAGTTCGCGCAGATCAGCAGCTACGCACAGGCCGTCCGGCGGGACCCGAGGTTCCGGGACACCCGGGTGACCTGGGACTTCTGGCTGGTGGGCAACACCATGGACGAGACCCTCCGCGAACAGGCCCACCAGCGCGACCGCGCACCGGGCTGCGCGGCCGACCACCCCACGTACCGCATCTGGGTCCGGACCTGGGGCGAGATCATCGATGGCTGTCAGACGCGCCTGCGCTTCTACGGCGAGCACCTGGAATACCAGTCCACGACCGAACACGCCACGGACTACCTGATCCGCGAACACACGGCCGCCGTGACGGACCTGGTCGCCGACGGCACCCTCCCGACCGTGCCCGCGCCGCGTTCCGGCACGGAGACGAGGACTCCGTGACTCCCTGACTCCCCGACCGCTCAGCCGCGTAGGGTCAGCGCTTCTTCTCCGGGATGTCCGCGGCGTACGGAACGAAATCGGCCCACGCGGCGACGGAGAAGCCGAGGGAGGGCAGCCGTATGTCCTTGGAGTCACGGACATGGACCGTGCACGAGGCAGCGCCGACCTCGACGCACGAAGGGCCGTCATCCGTGCTGTAGCTGCTCTTGAACCACGCCGGGCCGCAAGCGTCTCCGGCAGAAGGCTTGAAGGTCATGTCTCTCCCAGCAGTTTCTCGATGAAGTCCAGTGACTCCCGAGGCGGGAGAGCCTGCGCCCGAATCGTCCCGTAGCGGATGTCCAGGAGCTGGACCTCTTCGGGTTGGAGATCACGCGGCTGAGGAGCTGGATCTCGTTCAGCGCGATCGTAGTTCCGTCCTTCAGCCTGAGCAGCCGGAACGCACCGTCAAGGCCGACCTTCTCCGCACACTCCAACGGGAGCACCTGAAAGTCGACACTGCGTAACTGCCCTACCTCCAGCAGGTGTTCGAGATGGCGCCGCATCACCCTTGTGCCCCGGCATCGCGGCGGAGGGTGGCCTCGCACTGAACGAAGCTGAAGAGGGGCTGCGCGGTCGGGGCCCCGAGGATCTGCTTCCGCGCCGTACCCCCGGCCATCCTCCGCTCCACCTCCTCCTCGGAGAACGGCGGTCGCCGGTTGCCGAACACGGCCTCCGCGTACTCCTCGGTCTGCAACAGCCCTTCGATGACGGAGTTGTTGTAGGCCAGCAGCTCGACGGCCTCGTCCTCCAGCTTCTTCACGCCCCGGACCTTCTTCGGGTGGTGCGCCTCCGCCATGTCCTCCTTCATCGCGGCGATCCTGCCGCCCCAGCGCCGCGACGACGGCCCCCGAGTCGTCATCCTCGAAGTCCGGCCCCCAGCCGGACCCGTCCGGGCCGTCCACTCCGTCCGTACCGCTCTCCTGCCCGCGCGCACCTCCGAGATCGACGTCGGTCACCACACGAATCTCAGCGCGCGGAAGGCCCCGAAGGGTGCACACAGGTCAGCAATCACCCGTAAGCACGCCATTACGGATGACTCTACGCATATCCGGCCACACAGCGTGACGCAAACCTCGAACCACCGCTCGTGCGAGCGCCCTCGGCGACGGTCCGCACCCCTCCACGCCCCGCTCCATGAACTACGTTCGGGACGACCCGCCGACAAAGGAGAGACAGGGTGCTGGGACTGCTGGGCTTCTACGACGAACTCGACGCCGGGCCCGGCCAACCGAACGGCTCCCTGCACGACGCGGTCCGCCCCACAGGCAAGCCGGACGAGGCGGACCTGGTGGCCTACCTGGACGCCGGCCACTACCTCATCGACGTGATGGAATCCGGCCGCGACGTCCTCACTGGGCGCCCTCACCGGCACTCCGCGGGCTGCTCATCGCTACTCACCGACGGCACCTGGCTCTGGCGCCAGGACTTCCCTCACTACGTCGAGACCCATCACGCCGCGCTCCCCGAGGCGTTCACGGAGCACGTGCGCGGCCAAGGCTTCCGGATGCCGCCCCTCATCACCGCGGAGTTCGCTCCCCACTACAACGAGACGATGCCCGTGGTCGGCTGGACATCCCTCGTCCCGTGGCGCTCGCCTGCGGCGGTACTGAAGTCGAACTAACTTACCCGGCCATGGATCTCCCGAATTGCTCGTCGATACCCGTCAAGTCGATCTTCATCCCACTCCACAATCTCCGCAACATCTAGCGCATTTCTCGCTTTGACCTCACTCCCCCCGCTGATCGCTTCTCGGTAAATCACCCAAAGACCATCGCGAATCAATTCATGACATTTCCAGTAAATGCTGGACTCGACAGAATCCCCATCCTCCTCTCCGGACGCAATGGAGAGAATCAGCCAGACAAGATCCTCCCTGCCACCCAACGTGTCAGGGCCTCCGAGTGCCGCCATCGCCACAGAAGTGACCGCAGGCGCAGGCGGCATGAGATTCGATTGGATGAAGACATGCCCCTCAAGGGAACGGATGGCAGAAAAACTGCCCCCCACACCCTCCCGCAGAACACCTAGAAAGTGATCCGCAGATTTTCCACACCCACACTCCACGGAATGCCAATCATGGCGATCCATTTCCATACGAACCATTTGATACATAACAAAATACACCTTTAGTTGAAGTCTGCAATACGGAGAGTCCCCACGCTCAACCCCTCAGCCGAACCAAGGCCCGTCGGGAACCCCGCCCACTCCCGGACTGAAACTACTCGACGGATAGTCTAGCTGGCATTTCGGGCAGACAAGTTTCCCAACCGCTCGATATCCAGACTCGGTTGCCTCAGCAACGTAGGCCGTTCCAAACTTCACCTTGCTCCAATCCCCACCAAGAGCTTCCACCACATTTCCCTCTGCACAGAAACTGGTCCCGCAGTTAGCGGTACTGGGGCCGGACGAAGCGACCGCCAAGTCCCCGGTGTCTGTGTGATAGCCGGAGGCGTAGGTACGAGAGGCGGTTCGCGCGGTCCTTTGAGACACGGCAGCCTCTTTCGCCAACTCGTTTCCACGAGCGGCTTGACCTTCCGGCGTCCATCCTGACGGTGCCGCTTCCACACTGGAATACGAGGGCCTGGATTTTGCTCCGGCTGATCCACGAGGGGTGGGGCCCGTCGGCGCAGCCTTCGGGCTGCCGCCCCCGCTTCCCCGTTTGACGACCTTGGAGGCGACCGCCTTGGCGCCCTTGGCGACGGCCTTGCCGATCGCTCCGCCGACGGCCCCGCCGACAGCCCCGACCGCGGCTCCCTTGCCGACCGCTTTCGCGAAGCCGCCCAGGCTCTTGTCCGCCTCGGAGTCCATCGCGTTGCCGACCGCTCCCGCGACCCCGCCCGCGATAGCCCCGCAGGACGCTCCCACCGCCACGGCGCCGACGCCGCCCGTCACCGCACCCGCGCCGACCGCTACCGTGCCGCAGGCCACGCCCACCACCACTTCGGTGGTGATGGTGATGATCTCGGTCTTGTACTTCTTCCAGAAGCCCTTGGCCTTGCAGATGAAGTCACAGGGGGCGGGCTTGGTCACCGTGACCGTTTTGGTGATCGTGTATGTGACCGTCGTCGTGGTGCCCGAACTGCCGCTCCCCGCAGTGGATTTGCCCCCGCCCCCGCCACCGCCACCGCCCTTCTTCGTACCGCCGCCGTAGTGCGGGGAAGGGTTCTGTGCCCCCTCTCCGCAGATGTCCGCCGGGCACAACCCCGTCGGGTCGCTCGAACTGACCGGGCTGTTGCCCGCGTACGCGTAGCCGTTCATCTGGAGCGGCTCGGTCATGTCCATGACCGGGTCTGCCGAGAGGAAGCGGCCCGCCGCCTGGTCGTATTCGCGGGCGCCCAGGTGGGTCAGGCCCGTGGCCGCGTCGTCGATGCCGGTGCCGAGGTAGCCGCGTCTGTTCGGCCAGGCAGTGGGCTTGGAGCCGCGGGCCTCGCCGTACGGTTTGAAGGCGCGGCGCGTGACCGTCTGGGACGCGCCCAGTTCGACCGTGGTGTTGGCCGTGCCGAGGTGGTCGGAGATCAGGGCGTTGAGGGTGTGGCCCGTGGTGGCGCCGTTGACCGTGGTGCGGACGACCGTCGGGGCGCCCGGCTGGGAGTACGCCCGGGAGGCCCGCGTGATCTTGCCGGTGGCGTCGGTGGTCAGCTCGGTCTCGCCGAGGTAGAGCGTGGAGCCGGTCGGTGAGTTCTCCAGGATGCGGTTGCCCGCCGCGTCGTACACGTACCGCGTCCTGACACCGTCGTCCGTGATCGTGTCGAGCTTGTTCTCCGCCGTCCAGGCCAGGTTCTGGGTGGTGGCGGGGAGGTCGCGGACCGTGGTGTTGCCGACGTCGTCGTACGAATACGCGCTGCTCTTGCCGCCCGCCGTGGCGGACACCGAGGTGAGGGTGTGCGGCTGGACCAGGCCCTTGCCGGTGACCTGGCGGCCGTACCGGGAGGTGTACGTGACGCTCGATGCCGCGTCGGCCGGGTCGTGGTCCGTCAGCGTGGCCCGGTTGCCCAGCCAGTCGTAGGTGAAGGACTGGCGGTATGCCGTGGAGCCCGTCGAGACCGTCGTCGGCGCGGGCGCCGCCGCTGCCAGCGAAGTGGTCAGGCCCGCGCTGGGGGTCGTCGTGTCGGTGGCCGCCGTCGGCGCGTCCGCGACCGGGCCGCCGGAGGGCTCGCCGTCCGCGCGGTAGCCCCAGTTGGTGCCGCCGGACGAGCGGCAGCCGGTGCCCGAGGTGCCGGGGGTGATGTTCGACGTCCAGGCGTGGACCAGTTCGCCGAGCGCGTCGTACGTGTAGCACTGGTTGTCCCAGGTGGAGCCGGACGCGTCGGTGAGCTTGCGGGAGTTGGAGCTGATCGTGCCCGAGGCGTCGTACGAGTAGTAACTGTCCGCGACCCGGTAGGTGCCCGCGGTCTCGCGGTCGGTGACCGTGCGCTGGAGGCTCCCGGTGTGCTGGTCCACGAAGTTGGTGGTCCAGACCCGCGACGGCTGCGACCCGCTGACCGAGCGCAGCGGCTCGCCGTACGGGGAGTAGGTGATGTCGGAGGTGTACCAGGAGATGCCCGAGGTGGACTCCGGCAGCCCGTCGTCGTACCGCGTGACGACCTTCTCGGCCGCCAGCCCGCCCTTCGCCGGGAGCGTGACCGACAGCGGCTTTCCGGTGGGCGTGTAGGCGTAGGAGTACGCGTATGTCCCGGAGAGCCCGGCTGTTGTCGCGTGGGAGGGGATGACCGTTTCCCGGCCGGTGACCTGGTAGTCGGTGTCGTAACCGGTTACCCGGTCGATGTAGTCGCCCGTCGCGTCGCGGCGGATCGAGGCGACGGGCAGCCCGGTCGCGCCGGGCAGGGTGTCGTACGTGAACTCCTTGACCGGCGCCGAGGTCGCCGAGCCCTCGCGGACGGCGACCACGCGGTCCAGTTCGTCGTACTGGGTGTGGACACTCTTACCGAGCGCGTCGGTGGCCCGCGTCCGGCGGTCGGCGGCGTCGTACGCGAAGGTGGAGGTGCCGGTGTCGGGGTCGGTGGAGCTGGTCAGGCGCCCGCGGACGTCGTACGTGTACTCCCAGGTGTTGCCGGCCGGGTCGGTGACCTTGGTGTGGTTGCCGCGCGCGTCGTACGTGTACTTCGTCGTCCGCTGGGTGCCGCTGCCACCGGCCTGGGTGTGGTGCTGGACCGAGGTGACGCGGCCCTGCGCGTCGGTGAAGCTCTGGGTGGTCGGGGCGGTCTGGCCCGGCGGGTCGACGTAGACGTAGTCGTCGCCGTACGTGGTGTACGTCGCGTACTTGAAGTCGGCGCCGTGGTAGACGGAGGAGCGCATCGGGCGTTCCAGGCCGTCGTACCGTGTCTTCGTCTTGTTCGGTACGAGGGACTCCGAGACCCGGGCGAACAGTTTGGTCTCGGGCTCGCCCTGGGCGAGGTAGCCGCCGGTCTGCTCCAGGACCAGGCCGTGGTCGTTGTACTTGGTGTCGGTGATGATCCGGCCGGCGCCGTGGGCCTCGCCCTGGGTCTGCACCGGGCGGCCCAGGCCGTCGTAGAGGGTGACCTCGGTCGCGTAACTCCCGTCGTCCTTGAGTGACTTGACGGTGACGGCGGCGGGGCGCGTCTCGTCGGGCGTCGCGACGGCACCGCGGTAGGAGATCTGGGTGTCCGGGGACTTTCCGCCCGAGGAGCGCCCCGGCGACCAGCCCTTGACCAGGCGGCCGAGCGCGTCGTACTCGGTCCTGGTGACCCGGCCGTTCGGGTCGGTGGCCGTCAGCGCGAGGGCGCGCCCGGGGTCGTACGCCGTCGTGGAGGCGTGGCCCTTCGCGTTGATCTGCTTGACGGCGGTGACGGGGCCGCCGCTGTCGCCCGGGGTGTAGACCGTCTCCGACGTGCCGTTGAGCGGCGTCGTGACCTTCCGGACGCGGCCGAGCGGGTCGTACGCCGTCGTGGTCGTCACGGAGTGGGCCGAGCCGCCGCCGTCGAGCTCCGCGATGACCGTCTCCAGCCCCTTGGTCGGGGCGGCTCCCCATGCCTGGCCGTCGAAGGAGGTACGGGCCGAACTCAGCAGTTCCGTCGCGGGGTCGGCGGTGTCGAAGCCGGAGCAGGGCGTGGCGGTGGAGCGGGTCTCCTTGGCCTTGCCGATGATCCAGTCGGCCGTGTTGTGGAGGTAGGAGGTCCGCAGGCAGACCTGGTCGCTGAGGGTCTCGCCGGTGCCGTTGGGCTTGACGACCGACATCTCCAGCTGGGTGGGCAGCCCGTAGGTGTCGTCCACGGTCGTCTCGGTCCGTACCGCCCGCCAGCTGTCGCGGACCGTCTGGACGGCGTCCGTGCGGGCGACCCAGGTGCGGTGGGCGAGCAGCGGGTCGAGATCGGTGCCGTCCTCGGCCTGGCGAGGTCTGGAGGCGGTCTGCTTCGATCTGGGGAAGGTCAGGCTCCGGGTGAGGACGCGGCCTTCCGAGTGCGCGTACGTCAGCGTCTCGGCGGTCATGCCCGCGAACTGCGGTGCGTCGTCGGCGAGCAGGACGACGGCGTCCTTGGAGTCCTTCACCTGGCCGCCCGCACCCTGGAAGAAGCGGGTGACGGTGTACGACTGGGACTGCGGTTCGCCCTGCTGGGAAGTGGACTTGCTGCCCTTGGTGACGGCGACCTGCCGGTAGCCGCGCCAGACGCTGTACGTGCGCAGCGCGGGACGCAGGAACTCGTCGTCGGCCTTCTGCCAGGCGGGGGAGGTGTACTTGTACACGGTCACGACGGGCTTGCCGTGCGTGGTGACCCGGTCGGTCTCGGTGACGGAGGCGACGACGTACTTGTTGAACCACGCCTTGGCCGGGGTCTTCTCCTCCCCGTCCGGGGACCAGCGCACCGGGTAACAGGTGGTGTTGTTCCTGCCCTTGTCGGTGGCGGGCTCGGCCGCGCAGCCGCCGGTGTACTCGACCTGGATGTCGCCGCCGTTCTCGGTGGCGACCGTCCCGATGCGGGGGCGGGTGAAGCCGGGGGCCTGGTCCCCGGGCCCGGTCGGCACCCGGTTGGGCAGCTGCCGGTCCCTCAGACGGGCGCGCAGCGGGGAGGAGGATCCCACCCGGTATTCGCCGAAGCTGACGCCGTCCTTGGACTGGAGGGTGCCGGTGGTGTCGCCGGGGGCGAAGCCTCTGCGGGTGATCGAGTTGAGCCAGAGGCCGGGGGTCGTGTCGTACCAGCCCTCGGGGAGGGACTGGTGGAGGGTGTACGTGTCGACCTTGCCCAGCGTGCCGACGCTCTGGCCGGGGCGGGCGGCCTTCGTCGTCACCGTGTCCAGGCGCAGCTGGGTCCAGAAGGACGGGAAGGCGGGGCACAACTTCGAGGTGGACTTGCAGTTGAGGTTGCCGGGCGTGTCCCACCAGGGGCGGTACGCGCCGGGGTCGTCGGTCTTGGCGAAGTTCGCCGGGTCGCAGGCGGCGGCCGACGTCAGGCAGCGCTGCTGGACGCCGAACTCGACGGTGGCGGACGGCTTGGTCAGGTCGGCGGTGCGCATCCCGTACTCGATGGAGACGGGGTGGGCGGCCCGGTCGTACTTCTCCGGGGACTTGAACTTCTTGTTGACGGAGTAGTGGTTCGTCTCCTGCTTCCAGTTGACGACCATCGCGTTGCCGTGGACGTCGACGACCTTGTCCATGCCCCACTGCCACGCCGTCCGGGTCCCCGCCCCGCAGCGGGAGGCCGCGAAGGTGGCGGAGTAGCAGGGCTCGTCGGGGTGGTTGCTGTAGACGGGCACGGTGGAGACGGAGTTGGTGGTGGCGTGGCCGCCGCCGACGGCGTTCAGTCCGTAGTAGTACGCCGTGCCGTCCGAGGTGGTGACCACCCAGTACTCGCCGTCATAGGCTCCGTTGGCGGCACCGGTCTTCAGCTCGACGCGCGTGCCGTCGTCGTTCTGCGGGCGGTAGGTGTTGGTGTCGCCGACTCTGACCAGTTCGGTGGTCCGGCCGTTCAGTGACATCACCGCGTTGTACGACACCCAGCACAGGTCGGACGTCCGGTTCTTCTCGGCGGTGTTGTTGGGGGTGCCGGCCTTGAGCTTCTTGGTGTCGTCCTTGCAGGAGCGGTAGCGCCGCTCGATGTGGCCGGGCTCGTACTGCCAGCCCTCGCCGATCCACGAGGCCTGCGGCGAGGAGACGGCCGTCTTGCCGTCCACCTCCTGGGAGTCGTACGAGAGGGAGATGTTCGGGGACGGGCCGGCGGGCGTCGGTGGCACGGTCAACGGATACGACCAGGAGAAGGAGCCGGACGAGCCGCCCGCGGCCCAGGTTCCGCTGGAGGCCAGCGGGCTTGCCGTGAAGGAGCCCTTCGTGCCCTTACCGGAGTCGGTGAGGCCGAGGACGGTGGCGGCGCCGGCGGCCGTGGCGGCTCGCGGACGGCCCGGGTAACCGGCGCGCGTGACGCTGGAGGCCGTCTTCGCGCCGTCCGCGGCCGTTTCCGCCCCCGTGTCGACCGTCGCGGTGACCGTTCCCGTGGCGGTGTCGTTGACCGTCTCCAGTTCCTCGTACGCCTGGCACTCCTCCCGATCGGGGGTGGTCAGGTAGCACGCGGGGAACTGGACGAGGCGCAGCCGCGAGGCCCAGTCGGCGCCGTACAGGTTCTTGAACTTCTCGTAGTCGAACCGCACGGAGACCGGCACCGCGCCGGAGTCCGGGGGCCGTACGGTGAGCAGCGCGCCGTCGAGTCCCTGGGCGACCGTTTCCGTCCGGCCCGCGACCGTGACCTGCCAGGTGCCGGTCGGCGCGGCTTCCCCGGGCGCCTGCCCCAGGCTGACCGGGAGGTCCGCCACGGGGGTCACGTCCGCCAGGAGGTCGACGGCGGCCGTAGGGGCCGCCGCCGTGCTGACGCCCGCCGTTCCGGAGGCTCCGGAGCCGAAGGTGACCGACCCGGTGTCGGCGGGCGGCACGGTGGTGGTGCCCGCAGGCGCCCGCTGAAGATCCTCCGGGGTCTCGGTCTTCAGGCTGTCGAGGTTCCGGTTGACGGTCCTGCCCGACACCGTCCGGTCCTGGTCGAGCTTCTCCAGGACCAGTTCCTCGCGCCCCGTCTTCGCCGGATCGGGCGGGATCGCCAGCGCCGCCTGAGCGGGCAGCAGCGTCACGAGCAGAGCGAGGCCGAGCCCCGGCACGAGGGTGCGGTGGACACGACGCCGACGACGGCGAGTTTCAGACATACGAGACACGCCAGATCCCCCAGGGACGCCACATGAAATGCAGGTCGGATGCAGAACGCGCCGATTCTGTAGGGGAGTTGAGAAGATTGACCAGAGAAAACGTAAAGAAAGTGATCATCGTCACGTTGGGGTGACGATCGCTCACCAATGCGTCATGATCTGCTCGCTCGCTCACTCCGTGTGCCCGGACGATCCGGACCCGTGTGGGTGGCTTCGTAGCTCCGGCCGGCGTTCCGCCGTACGCCGGAACCGAGGGGGGATCTCGCTCATGTCGGAACGCCGGTACCGCCTGCCCGGCCGGCGCGCCATCGCCATGGTCTGCGCCGCCGGCATCGCCGCGAGCGGACTGACCTACGCCGGGCTGCGGTTCGCCGGTACGGAGCCGGACGCCGAGACCAGGTCATCGACGCGATCCGGCGGTTCGGAGGTGAGCGAGAGCGACGCGATCACCCGGGCGTCGAGAACCGGAAAGCCGGTGGAGGTCACCTCGCTGCGTACGGCCGACTCCACCACCTGGGCGCGCGGTGACGGTCTGATGTCCCGCGAGATCCACGTGTCGCCGATCCGGGCCAAGGTCGGCGGCGAGTGGAAACCGATCGACCTGTCGCTGCGCAGGACGGAGCGGGGGTGGGAGCCGAGGGCGAGCAACAGCGGTGTCGTCTTCTCCGCGGGGTCCAAGGCTGACGAGAACCGTGGGGAGCGCGCGTCACGCTCGGACCGTACGAGCCGCTCGGACCGTACGTCCCCCACACGCCGCGTCCCGTTCCTCCAGGGCCCCGCCACGAACACCGCCGCGGACACCACCGCCGTGAACGCCCTCACCGCCGACGAGCCCGGGAGCCCGCTGGTCACCCTCCGCTCGCAGGGGCACGACATCCAGCTCTCCTGGCCGGGCCCCGTCCCCGAGCCGGTCATCGACGCCAACCGGGCGCTCTACCCCGAGATCATCCCCGGCGCGGATCTGGTGCTCACGGCGGACGACAACGGGTTCGCCCAGCTCCTCGTGGTGAAGAACCGCACCGCCGCGGCCGACCCCCGCGTCACCCGGATCGCCTACGGCCTCACCTCCCCCACCCTCACCTTCCGCCTCGACCCCCTCTCCGGCATCGTCGTCGCCGAGAACGCCTACGGGGACGAAGTGGCCATGTCGCCCACGCCCGTGATGTGGGACAGCGCGGGCGCCACGGCCGTCACCGACGGCGGGGTCGGCGCCACCGCCCAGCCCACCGCGCCCGAGGAACTCCCCGCCGACCCGACACCCGAGCCGCAGGAGTCACCCTCCGACGAGGAGAGTCCGCCCGGCGACGGTACGGACACCGGCGCCGAGCCGGACAGCGAGACCGACGAGCAGTCCGACCCGTACGAGGAAGTCCTGCCCTCCGCGAGCGACGAACCCGTACCGGACACCCCGGAGTCGCCGCTCCCGCCCGCCCCGGCGGAGCCGACGGCCGGTCCCACCCACTCCGGCCCCGACGCCACCCTCTCCCTCCCCGGGCTCGACGGGCCGTCCCCGGACTCCCACGGAGCCCTGGTCGACGCGGACCTCTCCGGCGCCAACTGGCACATCACCCCTGACGCCGAGCTGCTGTCCGACCCGTCCACGGTCTTCCCGGTCTTCATCGACCCGTCGGTCACCAAGCACACCCAGAACTGGACGACCGTCTACAACCGCTACCCGAACGCCACCTTCTACAACGGCAAGGGCTTCAACAAGGGCGGTACGCACGAGGCCCGCGTCGGCTTCGAGTCCGACACCTGGGGCACCTCCCGCTCCTTCTTCAACATCGACTTCGACAAGTCCCTGAAGGGCGCGGTCATCACCAAGGCCAGGCTGCGGGTCCTGGAGACGTACGCCTGGTCGTGCAGCGAACGCGCCGTGAGCGTCCATCTCACCGGCGAGGTCAACTCCAAGACCAACTGGAAGAACGCCCCCAAGCTCCACAACGGCAACAAGATCGCCACCAAGAGCTTCGCGCACGGCTGGAAGTCCCACTGCCGCGACGCCTACGAGACCTTCGACGTCAGGAAGTCCGCGCAGAGCGCCGCGGACAAGGGCTGGGACTCCATCACCTTCGGCATGCGCGCGGTGAGCGAGAAGTCCCAGTACGCATGGAAGAAGTTCGCCGCCAACGGCGAGAACGGCCCCTCACTCGTCCTCGACTACAACCGCCGCCCCGGCGCACCCACCGGTCTCGACCTCAACCCCGAGTCCAAATGCACCACCACGGAGCCCTACGCGCGAATGGGCGCGGGCGAGATCTCCTTCGTCGCGTCGGCCACGGACAAGGACAAGAACCTCACCCACCTGGACTTCGACCTCTGGCCGACAGGAAAGTGGGAGACCACCGGCGACCTCCTCAAGTCGACGGGCAAAGTCTCCGTCGGCAAGGACACCGGCAGCGCCCGCGTCACCACATCCGGCTTCGACACCGGCAAACTGACCGACAACACCGTCTACTCCTGGCGGGTGAAAGCCTTCGACGCCACGGGTTCCTCCTCCGGCTTCTCCCCGAAGAACACCCCCTGCCGGTTCGTCCTGGACACCGCCGCGCCCAAGCCGCCCAAGGTCTCCTCCGCCGACTTCCCGAACGCGGACGAGAACGAGAACGGCTTCGGCAGCCAGCCGGAGGACTCCGTCTGGTCCACGAAGAAGTTCGGTACGCCCGGTTCCTTCACGGTGCGCGCCCTCGACAAGGACGTCGTACGGTACGAGTACGGCTTCAACTCGGCGAGTTACCCGTTCAGCCTGGCCCGCACCGCGGGTACCGCGACCACCACCAGCGCGACGCTCGCGAACGCCAGGCCGCCGGCCGCGGGGCCGAACGTGCTGTACGTACGGACCGTCGACGGCGCGGGCAACGTCTCGACGCCGGCCAAGTACTTCTTCTACGTCAGCCCTCGCGACAAGGCCGACGCCCCCGGCGACATGACCGGCGACGGGCTGCCCGATCTCCTGACCGTCACGGAGAAGGGGAACCTCAGCCTGTACATCTCCCAGACCAACACCGACCTCACCAGGGCCACGGGGAAGCTGGGCTACTCCATGCCGAGCGCGTACCGCGCCAACCCCGCCAAGGACCCCAACGGCGATGACCTGCCGGCTTTCGTCGCCGCGCCCACCGGGCACTTCGACAAGGCCCTCATCACCCACAACGGCGACATCTACGGCGGCGACGGCCTCCAGGACGTCGTCGCCCGGGTCGGCGGAAAGCTCTGGGTCTACCCCGGCGACGGCTACGGCGCCGTGAACATCGACAAGCGCCGCGAGATCCTGCTCCCGTCGGACGCCCCCGACCCCGCCACCTTCACCCAGCTCGTCTCCGCGGGCGATGCCACGGGAGACGGCAAAGCCGACTTCTTCGTCACCGTCGGGGACGCGCTGTGGGTCCTCACCGGCTACAACGGGGCGACCATCGAGAAGGCCACCCGCCTCTCCGGCGCCTCCTGGGCCGACCGGGACACCGTCATCGCCCTCGACGTCACCGGCGACGGCATCACCGACCTGGTCTACCGCTCCGACTCGACCGGCCGACTGCTGCTCCGTACCGGCGTCAAGTCCGCGTCCGGCGGGGTCGACCTCAACTCCCTCGCCACGGGCGCGAATTCGGGAGCCGGCAAGGACACCGAGTACGCGGCGTCCGGCTGGTCCGGCACCGCGGTCCCCCACCTCATGGGGACCCCGGACGTCACGGGCGACGGCATCCCCGACATCTGGGCGGTCCACGCCAACGGCTCCGTACGGCTCCACCCGGGCAGCAGGACGGCGCTGAGCGGCACCGGCACCGACGTCATCGCGCCCTCCTCCTGGTGGAAGACCCGCCAGACGATCGGCTGAGCGAGCAGGCACCGAGGGCCGGACGGGGCGGGAGTGGCCGGAAGGTGCGGCGGGTGAGCCGGAAAAGGTCTGGGAAAGCGGTCACCCGCCCAGGACTCTTGGTCTAGACCAAGAGTCACGTTGCCTACGGTTCGAAGGGTTGATCGCATGTCCCCCACCACAGCCACGACCCGGAACAACACCCGCGTCCGCCCCCACACCCGCGCAGGCCGCACCGCGGCCCTGCTGGCCGGGGCTTCCTCGCTGCTCGCGCTGGGCGTCGTCGGTGCGACCACCGCGCCGGCCGCCGCCGCGCCGAGCGGGGCGCAGGCCACCGGCCAGGCGACCTGGTACAACACCGGCCTCGGCGCCTGCGGTTGGTCCAACAACGACGGCGAGCTGGTCGTGGCGATCTCGACCGCGCTGTACGGCAACTATCCCAACCCCAACAACTCGCCCCAGTGCGGACGGCAGATCCGCGTCAACGGACCGCTCGGCTCGGTCACCGTGAAGGTCGTGGACAAGTGCATCGGCTGCGCCACGAACGACGTGGACCTCAGCCCCGCCGCGTTCTCCCGTATCGGTGACCTCAACGCGGGCCGGATCAACGTGAGCTGGGACTGGGTCTGACCGCGGGGAGCGCAAGGCGCACAAGGACGGGGCCGGGGCCGGGCGTACGAGCTCCGGCCCCGGCCCTGTAGTGGCCTGGCATCGTCAACGGCACATCACCAGATGATGGCGTCGTCCATCGACTGCTGCCAGTAGGTGACCTTGAGGGAGTCGTCGACGTACACACCCTTGGCCGGCAGCGCGGGCGCGGCCCCCTTGCCGACGCTCCCGATGCCGCTGCGTCCCTGGAAGTAGACGTCCAGGGCCTTCGACGTATAACCGTCCTTGCCGCTGCCATCGGCGGCGGAGAGGTTCACCGAGGCGTAGCCGGACTCACCGGGCTTCAGAGTGACGACGGCCTGCGGCTTCGACTCCTTGATGACCGGCGGTACGGACTGGGTGTAATCGAACTGGACGGCCGGGTAGCCGTACAGGAAGCAGGTGTTCTTCCCGGTGTTCGTGACCGTGAGGAGCAGGTGGTTCAGCGGCCGGCTCAGCGGAGTCGCAACGGTCTTGGTGACGGAGCCCTCACAGGTGACCGAGGCGGCAGCGGCCGAGTTCTTCGCGGACGCGGCCTTCGGGGCGCCGTCGTCGGCCACGCCCGTCCCCGCGCTGAACGCGGTCACGGAGAGCGCAGCGAGCGCGACGCCCGCGGCGGCGGTGAGAAAACGGGTGCGGGAGTTCCGGATACTGGACATGCGGTAGCGCCCCTTGGATGTACGGGTGGGTGTGCTGCTTGGATGACTGCAGCTTGCGCCGTCATCCGTCCCAGCCGCCAGGCATGGCACGGAGTTCGGGACGCTGGAACGCGGGAACGGACTCTGACCAGGGGAAACGAAGTGACCCTGGAACGCGGGAATGGGACGCGGGGGAGATGACAGAACCGGGGAGATGGGTGGGACGGGTGCCGGAAACAACAGGGGCAGGGGCGGCGGACGAGTTCGCGGCGCGGCTGCGGGAGCTGAAGGACCGCTCCGGGCTGAGCTACGG
The DNA here is from genome assembly GCF_042752355.1 of Streptomyces sp. NPDC059255. Classification (NCBI taxonomy): domain Bacteria; kingdom Bacillati; phylum Actinomycetota; class Actinomycetes; order Kitasatosporales; family Streptomycetaceae; genus Streptomyces; species Streptomyces sp. NPDC059255. The sequence continues at coordinate 142,471 of NZ_JBHYZP010000006.1, read as the reverse complement.
GACGCTGGCCAAGCGGCTGCACATGAGTACGTCGACGCTGCACCGCTACTGCAACGGCACCGCGGTGCCCAACGACTACGCGCCGGTCGAGCGCCTCGCACGGGTGTGCCGGGCGACGCCGCAGGAGTTGGTGGAGCTGCACCGGCACTGGATCCTGGCGGACGCGGCACGAAAGGGCAGGCCGGACCGGACCGCGCCGGCCGGGGCGAGGAACGGGGGTGGCATCGCCGCGGATCCCGCCCCGGAGAGGGGTCCGGAGGCGGATCCGGCGAGGGGTCCGGAGAAGGAGCCGGCCCCGGCGGCAGGATCGGCCCCGGCGGCCGGTTCGGCCGGGGCGGGCCGTGAAAGGGGTACGCCGGGGACGGTGGCCGCCGGTTCGGCGGCGGACTCGGCGGACTCGGCCGACGGGACGTCGCCCCAGGGCCAGGGCCACGGCCACGGCCAGAGCCACGGCCACGGCCAGGGCCAGAGCCGGCACGGTGAGCCGGCCGGGGTCGGCCCCGCCGGCGTCGGACCCGTGCGCGGTGAGCCCGCCGGTGCTGGCCCGGTCGGCGCCGATTCGGGCGGCGCGGCGCCAACGCACGGGCAGGGCACGGACGCTGAGCCGGTCCTCGTCGACGGACCGCGCGAGCCCGCGTCGCCGCGGCGGCGCCGTAACGCGCTGATCGCCTCCCTCGTCGTGGCCGCGGTGGTGGGAGCCGCAGCGTTCGCCTTCGCCCTGACCTCCGGCGGGGGCGAGAGACGCGCGGGCGACAAGGAGACACCCGGTGGCGAGGTGAGTAAGGGCGTGGCGGCCACCGCGGATCCCTCGGCGAAAGACTCCGCCTCCCCCTCCCCGAGCCGTACGAGCCACGAACCGTCCCCCTCCCCCAGCGAGTCCGCCAGGACCACGCCCAGCACCTCGAAGGGCCCCGGCGAACAGGGCGACGGCAAGCCGGGTGGGTCCGGGGCCGGCGAGGACAGCACCGCCGTACCGCTGAACGTCGCCGTCCGTCCGTACTACTACGAGAGCCCGTGCCGCCAGCATTTCCTCGTGGACAAGGAACCCGAGCAGGTCGGCCCGCCCGCGGACGAGCAGACCGCGCCGCGCTGGGCCGCCGCCTACGGCGCGGTCTCCTCGGGGGAACAGTGGGTCGCCCTGACCGTTCAGGGCACCGGACAGGACACGGTCGTCCTGGAGTCACTGCACGTACGCGTCGTCTCCAAGCGCGCCCCGCTCGCCTGGAACGACTACGAGATGGGGAACGGCTGCGGCGGTGGCGTCGAGACCAAGTCGTTCAGCATCGACCTCGACAAGGGCAGCCCCACGGTCGTCCCCAAGAGCGGCCAGCGCGACTTCCCGTACAAGGTCAGCGAGACGGACCCCGAGGTCTTCTACATCGCCGCGGGCGTCGAGGCGCACGACGTCCGCTGGGACCTCAGCCTGGAGTGGTCCAGCGGCGACCGCCGCGGCACGGTGCAGATCAACAACGACGGCACCCCGTTCCGCACGAGCGGCAGCGTCGGCCGACCGGAGTACGTCTATCCGCTGGGCGGCAGCGAGTGGATCAAGCCGGAGTACTGACCCCGCCCGCGCGCCGATCCGCGCCGACGGGCCCGGCATTCCTGTCGGGCCCGTCGGCGCGGAAGCGGCCCATGACGGGGCCTCACGGCCTCACGGCCGGTGGTGCCCGGCGGCGTCAGTCCTGGACGACGACGTTCGTGCCGGGGCCACCGGAGAGGGTGTCCTTGCCGGGACCGCCGTACAGCTTGTCGTTGCCGCTGTTCCCGTAGATCGTGTCGTCGCCCTCGTCTCCGTACAGGACGTCGTCGCCCTTGCCTCCGTAGAGGAAGTCGTTGCCGGCGCCGCCGTGGATGATGTCGTCGCCGTCGCCGCCGGTCAGGCTCTGGCCTTCCGCACCGCCGTGGATCTCGTCGTCGCCGGCCCCGCCGTCGACGTCGCCCTTCGAGTTGATGGTGTCGTTGCCGTTGCCGCCCTGTGCGACGGTGCCTTCGCCGGCGTGGATCGTGTCGTCGCCGTCGTCACCGAGCACCACCGTGTACGCCCCCACGGTGAGGGTGTCGTCGCCCGTGCCGCCCCGGACCCCGTTGCCCAGGACATCGCCCGATTCCGTGAGGGTGTCCTTGCCGGCGCCCAGGTCGATCGAGGCGAAGTAGTACGTCTGGTCGGTCTTGTTGTCGTACGTGACGACATCGTCGCCGTCACCGAGGGACATCTCCAGGGTGGCGTACGGGTCCTGGCTCTCCAACCTGGCCACCGTGCAGGAGACCTTCGTACGGTCGGTGGCGCTGGGGTACGAACAGCCGCTGCCCGCGCTGATCGCGACGACGTCGTCGATGACATACGTGATGTCATCACCGCTCCTGGAGGCGGTGACGGCTACCTTGTTGGTCTGCTCGGCGGCGGCGGTGTAAGCGATGGCATGGCCGTCGAGCGCGGCGGTGGCCGACGGCGCGGCAGCACCGGCCGTACCGGCCAGCAGCAGCGGAGCGGCCAGCCCCGCGCCGAGAGCCAGTGCCGCCGCCGAGGCGGCGCGTGAGATCCGGCCGCTGAGCATACGAGAGGGCATTGCATAACCTCCATAAGAAATATGTGGTCCCAACAACCATGTGGGACGGCGGAGTTATGCGCCGGGTTGCCTTCTCACTCCGGGCGGATTACGTCGCCGCCGGGGCGGCCGGGCCACCACGGACGGCGATGACCTGCGGCTTCCGGGCGGACGAATGGAAGTCGAGGCGATATTTCTTCAGGTGCGATTAAACTGGAATTCACCTCACGTCCGGCAAATAATTTCCCTCCCTGTTTCATCCGGAGTTCTTCATGTACGCCGCCAGTTTGCCGATGAGTCGGGCCGCGTCGTCCAGGGTGCGGGCCGTCTCGCCCAGGTCACCGGCCAGCAGCTCCTCCACGTGACCGTCCTGCGGCTCCGCGTCGGACCACGGGCCGGGAACGGTCGTACCCCGGTATCCGGTGGGCTCGCCCCCGGCGGGCGTGCGGTAGCCCGTGAAGTCCGCGGCGTCGGGGGTCGGGTGCGTGGTGGTCTCGCCCGCGAGGAATTCGACCCGGGAGAGCTGCGTCTCGTCGCCGCCCGCGTTACGGCTGATGGAGAGGCGGTAGCGGGTGTACGGCGTGGTGTTGGTGAAGTGGTACTCGTTCGTCCTGTGGCGCCCCCGGAAACGCTCGCCGCGGCGGGAGTCCAGGTCCGACCAGGTGTGTCCGTCGTACGAACCGGCCAGCTCCCAGTCCTGCGGGTCCCGATCCGAGGCGTCGTTCGCCGAGGTCAGCCGGTAGGCCGAGACCGCGGCGGGCGTGTCGAGAACGAATTCGAGATCGGCGATCTCCTCGTGCGCCAGCCATTTGCTGCGGGAGCCGCGGAGCAGGTTCTCCGCGACCTCGCCCCCCGCTTCGAACTCCTCGCTCGCCCGTACGTCCGTGACCGTACCGGTGACGTCGCGCAGCTCTCCCGTGGTGACCGCCTCCGGGGCGGGGGCCGCGGAACTCAGCGTGATGGAGGCGGTGTTGCCGCGCCGGTCCGTCCAGGACACGCGCTCCGGAGGAGCCCCGCCCGCGTCGAGCAGCAGCCTCAGCTCACCGGACGGGGACCAGCTCTCGCCCTGTGCCTCCTCGGTCGAGAAGAGGTGGAGCGGGGTGCCGGACGTGCCCTCGGGGTAGGCGGAGCGCTCCATGAGCGTGCCGCGGTACTCGGCCTGCACCCCGTCGGCGGCCCGCCAGTGCCCCTGGAACCCCGACAGGTCGGTGCGGAGCCCGATCGCCGCCTCCGAGCCGTCGGCGCCACGCCAGGCGAGATGCGCGGGGACGGCCCGCTCGCCGCCGTCGATGTGGAACAGGAGCCGGGCAGCCGGCTGCCACGCGACGGCGCCACGGGCGCGGCGCTCGGTGCTGAACGCGAGGACCGAGCGGCCGGCCGTCCTGGCCGCCAGCGCCCGCTCTGCCCGGCCGCTGTCGTGCGCCGGGTCCACGGTGACGGCGCGCAGCCGGAGCAGCGCCTTCGCGCCCTGCGGGCTGTGTATCTCCAGGATGTTGTCGCCGGGCACCAGCAGATCACCCGGCGCGGTGAGCACGGTCTCCTGGGGCGCGCCGTGGCCGGGGCCCGCCGGAGCGGCCGACCGGTCGCCGGACACCTCGCCGTTGAGCACGCCACCGACGAGCGCCTTGCCGTTGAGCCGGACGTCCATCGGCGCGTCGCCGCCGAGAGTGGTGACCGTGACGACGGCCTCGGCGATGTCCTCCCGCTCGTCCACCGTGAAGTCCAGCTTGATGTACCCGCCGCCGCCCAGCGCGAGATGCGAGGAGGCGATCCCGCACCGGTGGTGACCGACGACGGCGTTCGACAGCCTGGCCGGGCGGGCGGAGAAATCGGCGAAAACCGGGTCCATGCGCATTCCTGACGTCGTGCGGTGCCGGCCCGTGCGACACGCGGGCGGCGGCATTTCCCAGAACCGTACCCGGGCCCACTGACAACGCCCCGAAACACCAACTCGGCTGCCCCCAACAGGACTTGCCCCTAGGAGAGCCCCCTAGGGGGTACGCGAATCCCGAGGCAACGGAAAGGGCCCGTACGACCGAAGTCGTACGGGCCCTTCCCTGAGTTGCTCCGAGGAGCTACCAGGCCGACCGGACCGTGAGATCCGATCAGATCGACAATTACTTGTTGATCTTGGTGACCTGGCCGGCGCCGACGGTCCGGCCACCCTCACGGATGGCGAACTTGAGGCCCTCCTCCATGGCGACGGGCTGGATCAGCTCGACCGTCATGACGGTGTTGTCGCCCGGCATGACCATCTCGGTGCCCTCGGGGAGGGTCACGACGCCGGTCACGTCCGTGGTACGGAAGTAGAACTGCGGGCGGTAGTTGTTGAAGAAGGGGGTGTGACGGCCACCCTCGTCCTTCGACAGGATGTAGGCCTGGGCCTCGAAGCTGGTGTGCGGCGTGACCGAACCCGGCTTGATGATGACCTGGCCGCGCTCGACGTCCTCGCGCTTGATGCCACGGAGGAGCAGACCGACGTTCTCACCGGCCTGGCCCTCGTCGAGCAGCTTGCGGAACATCTCGATGCCGGTGACCGTGGTGGTGGTCTTCTCGGTCTTGATACCGACGATGTCGACGGTCTCGTTGACCTTGAGGACACCACGCTCGATACGACCGGTGACGACGGTGCCACGACCGGTGATCGTGAAGACGTCCTCGATCGGCATCAGGAACGGCTTGTCGACGTCACGCTCGGGCTGCGGGATCGACTCGTCGACGGCCTTCATCAGGTCGAGGACGGTCTTGCCCCACTCGGCGTCGCCCTCAAGGGCCTTGAGCGCCGAGACCTTGACGACCGGCAGGTCGTCGCCCGGGAACTCGTACTCGGAGAGCAGCTCACGGACCTCGAGCTCGACGAGCTCGAGGATCTCCTCGTCGTCCACCATGTCGGCCTTGTTCAGCGCGACAACGATGTACGGCACGCCGACCTGGCGGGCCAGGAGCACGTGCTCCTTGGTCTGCGGCATCGGGCCGTCGGTGGCGGCGACCACGAGGATGGCGCCGTCCATCTGCGCCGCACCCGTGATCATGTTCTTGATGTAGTCCGCGTGACCAGGGCAGTCGACGTGCGCGTAGTGACGCGACTCCGTCTGGTACTCGACGTGCGCGATCGAGATCGTGATACCGCGCTGGCGCTCCTCAGGAGCCTTGTCGATCTGGTCGAAGGCCGAGGCCTCGTTCAGGGTCGGGTACGCGTCGTGCAGCACCTTGGTAATGGCGGCCGTGAGGGTCGTCTTACCGTGGTCGATGTGACCGATGGTGCCGATGTTGACGTGCGGCTTAGTCCGCTCGAACTTCGCCTTCGCCACTGGGGTCCTCCTGGAGTGGTTCTGTACGCCTTACTCATCGGCGCCAGGTGATCTTTGCTGGGATGCCGGGGCCCGGGGCTCCCCCTCCGTACTCAGCGGTACGGCGGGGAGGCCCCAGGGCTTGCCGGTGACAAGCCTAAAGCGTCAACTCGGTCGAGTTACTCGCCCTTGGCCTTCGCGATGATCTCCTCGGCGACGTTCCGGGGAACCTCGGCGTAGGAGTCGAACTGCATCGAGTAGCTTGCGCGACCCGAGGTCTTGCTGCGGAGGTCTCCGACGTAGCCGAACATCTCCGAAAGCGGCACCAGACCCTTGATGACCTTGGCGTTCGCCCGGTCCTCCATGGACTGGATCTGCCCACGGCGGGAGTTGATGTCGCCGATCACGTCACCCATGTAGTCCTCGGGCGTGGTGACCTCGACGGACATCATCGGCTCAAGGAGCACGGGAGACGCCTTGCGGGCGGCTTCCTTGAACGCCTGCGAACCGGCGATCTTGAAGGCCAGCTCGGAGGAGTCGACCTCGTGGTAGCCACCGTCGAGGAGCGTGAGGCGCACGCCGGTCATCTCGTAACCGGCCAGGATGCCGAACTGCATGGCCTCCTGAGCACCGGCGTCCACCGAAGGGATGTACTCCTTCGGGATACGCCCACCGGTGACCTTGTTCACGAACTCGTACGGGACGTCGCCGTCCGTGATGGGCTCGATCATGATCTGCACCTTGGCGAACTGCCCGGTGCCACCGGTCTGCTTCTTGTGCGTGTAGTCCACGCGCTCGACGGTCTTGCGGATCGTCTCACGGTAGGCGACCTGCGGCTTGCCGACATTCGCCTCGACGCGGAACTCGCGCCGCATGCGGTCGACCAGCACCTCGAGGTGAAGCTCGCCCATACCGCCGATGACGGTCTGGCCGGTCTCCTCGTTGCTGTGCACCTGGAAGGAGGGGTCCTCCTCCGCGAGCCGCTGGATGGCCACACCCAGCTTTTCCTGGTCGCCCTTGGACTTGGGCTCGATCGCGACCTCGATCACCGGCGCCGGGAAGTCCATGGACTCCAGGATCACCGGGTTCTTGTCGTCGCACAGCGTCTCACCGGTGGTGGTCTGCTTCAGGCCCATGACGGCGACGATGTCGCCGGCGCCCACCGACTCGATCTCCTCACGCTTGTTCGCGTGCATGCGGTAGATCTTGCCGATGCGCTCCTTGCGGCCCTTCACCGAGTTCAGCACCGCGGTGCCGGACTCCAGCTTGCCGGAGTACACGCGGACGAAGGTGAGCTTGCCGAGGTGCGGGTCGCTCATGATCTTGAACGCCAGCGCCGACAGCGGCTCGTCCACGGAGGGCTTGCGCGCGACGACCTTCTCCGGGTCCTTCACGTCGTGGCCCTCGATGGCCTCGACGTCCAGGGGGGTCGGGAGGTAGCGCACGACCGCGTCGAGCAGGGGCTGGACGCCCTTGTTCTTGAACGCGGTGCCGCAGAAGACCGGGGTGATGGTGGTGCCGTCGGACTTGCCGGAGGCGATGGTGATACGACGGATCGCCGCGTAGAGCTGCTCCACGGTGGGCTCGACGCCCTCCAGGTACAGCTCCATCAGCTCGTCGTCGTTCTCCGAGACGACCTCGAGCAGCTTGCCGCGCCACTCCTCGGCCGCCTCGGTGTGCGTCGCGGGGATGTCGACGACGTCGTACATCTCGCCCTTGGCGGCCTCGGCGGACCAGACAAAGGCCTTCATCGTCACGAGGTCGACGACGCCCTTGAAGTCCATCTCGGCACCGATCGGAAGCTGCATGACGATCGGGACCGCGCCGAGGCGGTCCTCGATCATCTCGACGCAGCGGTGGAACTCCGCGCCGGTCCGGTCGAGCTTGTTGACGAAGCAGATGCGCGGCACGCCGTAGCGGTCGGCCTGGCGCCAAACGGTCTCGGACTGCGGTTCCACACCGGCGACACCGTCGAACACGGTGACGGCACCGTCGAGGACGCGGAGCGAACGCTCCACCTCGACCGTGAAGTCCACGTGACCCGGGGTGTCGATGATGTTGATGGTGTGGTCGACGTCGTCGAGCGGCCAGTGACAGGTCGTCGCGGCGGACGTGATGGTGATGCCGCGCTCCTGCTCCTGCTCCATCCAGTCCATCGTGGCAGCGCCGTCGTGGACCTCACCGATCTTGTAGCTCACACCGGTGTAGAACAGGATGCGCTCGGTGGTCGTCGTCTTGCCCGCGTCGATGTGGGCCATGATCCCGATGTTGCGGACCTTGGCCAGGTCAAGCGAAGTGGTGGCCATGAGGCTCAATCTTCTCTCGGTCTCGATGTGGGTGCGACTACCAGCGGTAGTGCGCGAAGGCCTTGTTGGACTCGGCCATCTTGTGCGTGTCCTCACGCTTCTTGACCGAGGCGCCGAGACCGTTGGAGGCGTCGAGCAGCTCGTTCATGAGGCGTTCGGTCATCGTCTTCTCGCGACGGGCGCGGGAGTAACCCACGACCCAGCGCAGGGCGAGGGTGGCGGCGCGACCGGGCTTGACCTCGATCGGCACCTGGTAGGTGGCGCCACCGACACGGCGGGACTTGACCTCGAGCGTGGGCTTGACGTTCTCAAGCGCGCGCTTCAGCGTGATGACCGGGTCGTTGCCGGTCTTCTCGCGGAGGCCTTCCATGGCGCCGTACACAATCCGCTCGGCAGTGGAACGCTTGCCGTTGAGCAGAAGCTTGTTGATCAGCGACGTGACAAGAGGAGAACCGTAGACCGGGTCGATGATGACCGGGCGCTTCGGGGCGGGGCCCTTACGAGGCATTCTTACTTCTCCTTCTTGGCGCCGTAGCGGCTGCGGGCCTGCTTGCGGTTCTTGACACCCTGGGTGTCGAGGGAACCGCGGATGATCTTGTACCGAACACCCGGCAGGTCCTTCACACGGCCACCACGCACGAGCACGATCGAGTGCTCCTGCAGGTTGTGTCCCTCACCCGGAATGTAGGCCGTGACCTCGATGCCGGAGGTCAGACGCACACGCGCGACCTTACGGAGCGCCGAGTTCGGCTTCTTCGGGGTGGTCGTGAAGACACGCGTGCAGACGCCACGGCGCTGAGGGGATCCCTCAAGAGCGGGCGTCTTGTTCTTCTCGACCTTGTCCTGCCGGCCCTTCCGGACCAGCTGCTGGATCGTAGGCACTACTTCTCCGGTTTCTGTGTGCCGTTAGTGGAACTAACCTGGAACACCACCGACCCACGCGGTCGGGTGTGTCGAATACTGCAAAGCCCTCGCCGAGAGCGAGGAAGGCGCAGATTGCGGTGGCCCGTACTCGAACTCCTCGTGCGGCTGAGGACACGCACAGGAGCCCAGGCACACCCCAGGCACAAGGTCTGAGCGTACCTACCTCATCGACTCCGGTCAAAACAAATGCCCACGCACGGGGCACGCACGGGACGGCCCTCACGACCAGGCGCGATTCAGCCATCCGGACGGCTCGGGGACGACTCCCCGGGGTCACGCTCCCCGGGGCGGCCCCGAGAACGGGGCGGCTCACCGGCCGGAGCGTGCCGCACCCGCTCGCCCAGGCTACGGGGAGGGCCGAGCCGGGGAATGGTGGGCACGCGCGAGCTGGGGTTCTTCGGTACGAGACCGGCGGTGGCCGGTCGGAGGCCGTCGGGGCGGGACGGCGGGATCGGCGCCGGGGCTGTCCCCGCCCCCGGCTCCGGTTCCGGCCCCGGGTCCGGCCGGGCACCGGCGGGGAGTACGCCGCAGGGCGGGGGCGCCGCGGCCGACGGGCCCGTGTTCTCCCGGTGGACCAGCCTCAGCCGCGGCGCAGCCGGACGCGCGCCGGCCCGCTCCCGCCGGACTCGTACGTGTCCATGGCATCGCGCCAGTCGCCCGCGTACGCCTTGATCTCCCGCGCCTCCAGCTCATCCGCGCGACACGACCAGGAGATCCTCCGGTGGATGACGCTCCAGTTACTCATGGAGCCGGGCCGGCACGCCCTGAAGCACGGACGCCGCGTCGGCCGACCCGGCACACTCCGCAGGCTCCGGCGGCACCGAGGGTGCCGCAGGTTCCGACGGATTCGGCGCGTTCTCGGAGTCCGACGAGTACGGCGGCTTCACAGGGGTCGACGGGCTCGTCGCGGCCGGCGGATTCGCGGGGTTCGGCGGCTTCACGCGGTCCCCCATTGAATATCGTTGGCTCTGACCTGGCCGGCCTCTTCAGCCGAAACGTGTGACCCCGTACAGCGACAAAAGGACTCCGACGATCGCGAAGAAAGCAGTGACCGGGAGAGTCGGAAGGCGAGGAGCCTTGTCCACGAGATGCATACGCTGCGGATGCTTCGGGTCGTACACGACCTCGACCCGGTGCCCGACCCGGATCCCCAGGGATCTCCCTCTCACTGCCCCTTCGGCGACCTTCCCGTTCCGAACGACCGGCTCCATTTCATAGACCATTTCGCCGAATTCACCGGAACGAGACCCTTTGCATGTGACGAAGGCTCGCTCGCGGCGCTTGAACCCGCGCAGGTCGGAAATGAGCAGAGCAATTCCAAAAAGGAAGAACCCTAAACCACTGAAAATAACTGAATACAGCATCACATTCCTCCTGGCCAGGGACCTGGTAGCGTCTCCCTAAAACCACACGCTGCGCACCACGAAGACCGCCAGGAGAATTCCCGAGGCACCAACCGCAGCCAGAACAGGGAGAGCCACCGCCAGATAAATGGCATTCGGCATCAAGGAACGAATCGGCAAGACATCGGAGATCTCGGGATCCCGGGGAAGATGAACGACCGTCACCCCGCTCCCAACCTCGGGCAACACCCCGCGCCAGGAGTGGGAAATCATGTGCCGAGATCGCCCGTCACGATCTTTGAAGTCAATTGCCACGCCGTTTCCGTAGCGCCCACTTGAATATCCGGTACAGATACCTTCGGCATTCTCTCCGTGCACCTTCAGGCGCAGCCTCTCAAGGAACATGAGTAGCAGTGCGCGCAGCACGAAAAAGGCCACGAAAGAAACGGAAAGAAGCAGGATTATCGCCACACCGGAAATGAATTTCACCGGCCCCCAGGAAATACACAATCCACCGCTGGTCCGCAACTTTAGCAGCGGGTCGCTCGACCGTCAACGCTGCGCAAAGTCTGTGCCACTCCACAGCTTCCGGAAGTGGACACAAATAGCGGACCGCCCGTAACGAATTCGCGCGGAGAGTCAGGACGATCGATGAATCATTGGGCAGAAGGGCGGGAGTCAGGCCGGGAAGTTCACGTCCGGGCCGACCAGGCGTCCAAGGGCATGAACTTGGCTGAACAAGTCCATGAGGGGCACCCTCATCGACGTGCTGCTCGGGCTGCTCGCGCCGTTGATCTCATCGACACGGCGATCAGGACACGGCGAACGCCCGGCCGCGATCTGCCGCGGAGGCGGGGTTCGCCCGGACCTTCCGCACACGCCGGATTCCGCACACGCCGGAGGGCGGCCACCCCGTACGGGATGACCGCCCTCCGTTCGCTCACGCCTTACTGGTTGTACGGACCGTAGTCGTAGTCCTCCAGCGGAACGGCCTGGCCGGAGCCCGTGCCGAACGGCGAGTAGTCGATGTCGTCGTAGCCGACGGCCGAGTACATCGCGGCCTTGGCCTCCTCGGTCGGCTCGACCCGGATGTTGCGGTAACGGGAGAGACCCGTACCGGCCGGGATGAGCTTACCGATGATGACGTTCTCCTTGAGGCCGATCAGGGAGTCCGACTTGGCGTTGATCGCCGCGTCGGTCAGGACCCTGGTCGTCTCCTGGAAGGACGCCGCCGACAGCCACGACTCGGTGGCCAGCGACGCCTTGGTGATACCCATGAGCTGCGGACGGCCGGAGGCCGGGTGGCCGCCTTCCGTGACCACACGGCGGTTCTCGGTCTCGAACCTCGACCGCTCCACCAGCTCGCCGGGCAGCAGCTCCGCGTCACCCGACTCGATGATCGTCACACGGCGCAGCATCTGCCGGATGATGATCTCGATGTGCTTGTCGTGGATCGACACACCCTGCGAGTTGTAGACCTTCTGGACCTCGCCGACCAGGTGGACCTGGACCGCGCGCTGACCGAGGATCCGCAGCACGTCGTGCGGGTTGGTGGCGCCGACGGTGAGCTTCTGGCCCACCTGGACGTGGTCGCCCTCGCCCACGAGCAGACGGGCACGCTTCGAGATCGGGAACGGCGTCTCGTCGCTGCCGTCGTCCGGGGTGACGACGAGCTTCTTGGTCTTCTCGGTCTCCTCGATACGGACGCGGCCTGCCGCCTCCGAGATCGGGGCGACACCCTTGGGCGTACGGGCCTCGAAGAGCTCGACGACTCGGGGCAGACCCTGGGTGATGTCGTCACCGGCCACACCACCGGTGTGGAAGGTACGCATCGTGAGCTGGGTACCGGGCTCACCGATGGACTGGGCGGCGATGATGCCGACCGCCTCACCGATGTCGACCAGCTTGCCGGTGGCCAGCGAGCGGCCGTAGCAGAAGGCACAGGTGCCGACCGCGGACTCGCAGGTCAGGACCGAGCGGGTCTTGACCTCCTCGACCCCGGCGGCCACGACGGCGTCGATCAGGACATCGCCCAGGTCGACGTTGGCCGGCGCGATGACCTTGCCGTCGACGACGACGTCCTCGGCGAGCATCCGCGCGTACACGGACGTCTCGACGTCCTCCGCCTTGCGCAGCACACCGTCGGCGCCGCGCTCGGCGATCCGCAGCTTCAGACCGCGGTCGGTGCCGCAGTCCTCCTCGCGGATGATGACGTCCTGCGAGACGTCCACCAGACGACGGGTCAGGTAACCCGAGTCGGCGGTACGCAGGGCGGTGTCGGCCAGACCCTTACGGGCACCGTGGGTGGAGATGAAGTACTCCAGCACGGACAGACCTTCACGGAAGGACGCCTTGATGGGACGCGGGATCGTCTCGTTCTTGGCGTTGGACACCAGACCACGCATACCGGCGATCTGACGCATCTGCATCATGTTTCCGCGCGCACCCGAGTTGACCATCATCGAGACCGGGTTGGTCTTCGGGAAGTTCGCGTTCATCGCCTCGGCGACCTCGTTGGTCGCCTTCGTCCAGATCGCGATGAGTTCCTGCGTGCGCTCTTCCTTGGTGATCAGACCGCGCTCGTACTGCTTCTGGACCTTCTCGTCCTGCGCCTCGTACCCCTTGACGATCGCCTTCTTCGCGTCGGGGACGACGATGTCGGAGATGGCGACGGTGACGCCGGAGCGGGTCGCCCAGAAGAAGCCGGCCGCCTTCAGGTTGTCGAGCGTCGCCGCCACGATGACCTTGGGGTAGCGCTCGGCGAGGTCGTTGACGATCTCGGAGAGCTGCTTCTTGCCGACCGTGTAGTCGACGAACGGGTAGTCCTCGGGCAGCAGCTCGTTGAAGAGCGCGCGGCCCAGGGTGGTCCGCAGCCGGAACGGGTCGCCCTGCTGCCACGCCACCGCGGTGCCGTCGGTGTCGGCCTCCTCGGAGACCGGCGGGGTCCAGCCGCGCGGCGGGATGGTGCCCACCGGGAAGCGGATGTCGACCTTGGCCTGGAGCGACAGCTCCCGGTTGTCGAACGCCATGGTGGCCTCGGCGGTGGAGCCGAAGGAACGGCCCTCGCCCTTGACGGTGCGCTCTTCCTCGTCGGTGGTGAGGAAGAAGAGGCCGAGCACCATGTCCTGGGTGGGCATGGTGACCGGACGGCCGTCGGCCGGCTTGAGGATGTTGTTCGAGGACAGCATCAGGATGCGGGCCTCGGCCTGCGCCTCCGCGGAGAGCGGCAGGTGGACGGCCATCTGGTCACCGTCGAAGTCCGCGTTGAACGCGGTGCAGACGAGCGGGTGGATCTGGATGGCCTTGCCCTCGACGAGCTGCGGCTCGAACGCCTGGATGCCCAGACGGTGCAGGGTGGGCGCACGGTTCAGCAGCACCGGGTGCTCGGCGATGACCTCTTCGAGCACGTCGTACACGACCGTACGGCCGCGCTCGACCATGCGCTTCGCCGACTTGATGTTCTGCGCGTGGTTCAGGTCCACCAGGCGCTTCATCACGAACGGCTTGAAGAGCTCCAGCGCCATGGCCTTCGGCAGACCGCACTGGTGCAGCTTGAGCTGCGGGCCGACGACGATCACGGAACGGGCCGAGTAGTCGACGCGCTTGCCGAGCAGGTTCTGACGGAAACGGCCCTGCTTGCCCTTGAGCATGTCGCTCAGGGACTTCAGCGGGCGGTTGCCCGGACCGGTGACCGGACGGCCGCGGCGGCCGTTGTCGAACAGCGCGTCGACGGCCTCCTGGAGCATCCGCTTCTCGTTGTTCACGATGATCTCGGGGGCACCGAGGTCGAGAAGCCGCTTGAGGCGGTTGTTCCGGTTGATCACACGGCGGTACAGGTCGTTCAGGTCGGAGGTCGCGAAGCGGCCACCGTCGAGCTGCACCATCGGACGCAGGTCCGGCGGGATCACCGGCACGCAGTCCAGCACCATGCCCTTGGGGCTGTTGCTGGTCTGGAGGAACGCGGAGACGACCTTGAGGCGCTTGAGCGCGCGGGTCTTCTTCTGCCCCTTGCCGGTACGGATGATCTCGCGGAGGCGCTCGGCCTCCTCGTTCAGGTCGAAGGACTCCAGGCGCTTCTGCAGCGCGGCGGCGCCCATCGAGCCGTCGAAGTAGGTACCGAAGCGGTCGCGCAGCTCGCGGTAGAGCAGCTCGTCGCCCTCCAGGTCCTGGACCTTGAGGTTCTTGAAGCGGTTCCACACCTCGTCGAGACGGTCGATCTCGCGCTGCGCGCGGTCCCGGAGCTGCTTCATCTCACGCTCGGCGCCTTCGCGCACCTTGCGGCGCACGTCGGCCTTGGCGCCCTCGGCCTCCAGCTCGGCCAGGTCGGTCTCGAGCTTCTTGGCGCGGGCTTCGAGGTCGGAGTCGCGGCGGTTCTCGGTCTGCTGGCGCTCGACGGAGACATGCGCCTCCAGCGACGGCAGATCGCGCGTACGGCGCTCCTCGTCCACGAACGTGATCATGTACGCGGCGAAGTAGATGACCTTCTCGAGGTCCTTCGGCGCGAGGTCGAGCAGGTATCCGAGGCGCGAGGGCACGCCCTTGAAGTACCAGATGTGGGTGACAGGCGCGGCCAGCTCAATGTGGCCCATCCGCTCACGGCGCACCTTGGCGCGCGTGACTTCCACGCCACAGCGCTCACAGATGATGCCCTTGAAGCGGACACGCTTGTACTTGCCGCAGTAGCACTCCCAGTCCCGGGTCGGACCGAAGATCTTCTCGCAGAAGAGTCCGTCCTTTTCGGGCTTGAGCGTGCGGTAGTTGATGGTCTCCGGCTTCTTCACTTCGCCGTGCGACCAGGTCCGGATGTCGTCCGCGGTGGCAAGGCCGATCCGCAGCTCGTCGAAGAAGTTGACGTCGAGCACTTGTCGTCAATCCCTCTTTCGGGGGTTCGAGCCCCTCGCGTGAGCGAGTAGATGGGGCACTTCAGCAATGGTCTGAACGGGTCCGGGGAGAGCCGGCCGGATACGGGATCCGGCCGGCGAACCCGTCAGACCTCTTCGACGCTGCTCGGCTCGCGCCGGGACAGGTCGATACCGAGCTCCTCCGCCGCGCGGAAGACGTCCTCGTCCGTGTCACGCATCTCGATGGACATGCCGTCCGAGGACAGCACCTCCACGTTGAGGCAGAGCGACTGCATTTCCTTGATGAGCACCTTGAAGGACTCGGGAATGCCGGGCTCGGGGATGTTCTCGCCCTTGACGATGGCCTCGTAGACCTTCACGCGGCCGGTCACGTCGTCGGACTTGATCGTCAGCAGCTCCTGGAGGGCGTACGCGGCGCCGTAAGCCTCCAGCGCCCACACCTCCATCTCACCGAAGCGCTGACCACCGAACTGAGCCTTACCACCCAGCGGCTGCTGGGTGATCATCGAGTACGGGCCGGTCGAGCGGGCGTGCAGCTTGTCGTCGACCAGGTGGTGGAGCTTGAGGATGTACATGTACCCGATCGAGATCGGGTCGGGGAACGGCTCACCGGAGCGGCCGTCGAACATCCGGGCCTTACCGGAGCCCTTGACCATCCGCTCGCCGTCGCGGTTCGGGATCGTCGACTCGAAGAGGCCCGAGATCTCGTCCTCGCGGGCGCCGTCGAAGACCGGGGTGGCGACATTGGTGCCGGGCGCGACCTCGTCGGCGCCGATGACCTTCAGCCGCTCCATCCACTCCTCGTTGCCCTCGACCTTCCATCCCTGGCTGGCGAGCCAGCCGAGGTGGATCTCCAGGACCTGTCCCGGGTTCATTCGGGACGGGACACCCAGCGGGTTGAGGATGATGTCGACCGGAGTGCCGTCCTCCAGGAACGGCATGTCCTCGATCGGCAGGATCTTCGAGATGACGCCCTTGTTGCCGTGACGGCCGGCGAGCTTGTCGCCGTCCGTGATCTTGCGCTTCTGGGCGACGTAGACGCGGACGAGCTGGTTGACGCCGGGCGGCAGCTCGTCGCCCTCCTCGCGGTCGAAGACGCGGACGCCGATGACCTTGCCGACCTCGCCGTGCGGCACCTTCAGCGAGGTGTCGCGGACCTCACGGGCCTTCTCGCCGAAGATCGCGCGGAGCAGGCGCTCCTCCGGGGTCAGCTCGGTCTCACCCTTGGGCGTGACCTTGCCGACCAGGATGTCCCCGGCGACGACCTCGGCACCGATACGGATGATGCCGCGCTCGTCGAGGTCCGCGAGGACCTCCTCGGAGACGTTCGGGATGTCCCGGGTGATCTCCTCGGGGCCGAGCTTGGTGTCCCGGGCGTCGACCTCGTGCTCCTCGATGTGGATCGAGGAGAGGACGTCGTCCTGGACCAGCCGCTGGCTGAGGATGATCGCGTCTTCGTAGTTGTGGCCCTCCCACGGCATGAAGGCCACGAGGAGGTTCTTGCCGAGCGCCATCTCACCCTGCTGGGTGGCGGGCCCGTCGGCGAGGACCTGGCTCTCGACGACCCGGTCGCCCTCGTTGACGACAACCTTCTGGTTGACCGAGGTGCCCTGGTTGGAGCGGGAGAACTTGGCGATGCGGTACGTCGTGTACGTGCCGTCGTCGTTGGTGACGGTGATGTAGTCCGCGGAGACTTCCTGGACCACACCCGCCTTCTCCGCCTTGACGACATCACCGGCGTCGACCGCGCAGCGGTACTCCATGCCGGTGCCGACGAGCGGCGCCTCGGACGTGATCAGGGGCACGGCCTGACGCATCATGTTCGCGCCCATGAGGGCACGGTTGGCGTCGTCGTGCTCCAGGAAGGGGATCATCGCGGTCGCGACCGACACCATCTGGCGCGGCGAGACGTCCATGTAGTCGACGTCGTCGCCGGGGATGTAGTCGATCTCGCCGCCACGGCGCCGGACGAGGACGCGCGGCTCGGTGAACCGCATCTCCTCGGAGAGCGTCGCGTTGGCCTGGGCGATGACGAAGCGGTCTTCCTCGTCGGCCGTCAGGTAGTCGACCTCGTCGGTGACGACACCGCCGACGACCTTGCGGTACGGGGTCTCGATGAAGCCGAACGCGTTGATCCGGCCGTACGAGGCCAGCGAGCCGATCAGACCGATGTTCGGGCCTTCCGGCGTCTCGATCGGGCACATGCGGCCGTAGTGCGAGGGGTGCACGTCACGGACCTCGAAGCCGGCCCGCTCACGGGAGAGACCACCCGGGCCGAGGGCGTTGAGACGACGCTTGTGCGTCAGCCCCGACAGCGGGTTGTTCTGGTCCATGAACTGGGACAGCTGGCTGGTGCCGAAGAACTCCTTGATGGAGGCGACGACCGGCCGGATGTTGATCAGGGTCTGCGGCGTGATCGCCTCGACGTCCTGGGTGGTCATGCGCTCACGCACGACACGCTCCATACGGGCGAGACCCGTACGGACCTGGTTCTGGATCAGCTCGCCGACGTTACGGATGCGGCGGTTGCCGAAGTGGTCGATGTCGTCGGTCTCGACCATGATCGAGCGGCCGGACTCACCCATCGTCTCGGTCTCGCCCGCGTGCAGCTTGACCAGGTACTTGATGGTGGCGATGACATCGTCGGTGGTGAGCACGCCGGCGTCCAGCGGCTCGTTCGCACCGAGCTTCTTGTTGACCTTGTAGCGGCCGACCTTGGCGAGGTCGTAGCGCTTCGGGTTGAAGTAGAGGTTCTCCAGCAGCGTCTGGGCCGCCTCGCGCGTCGGGGGCTCGCCCGGACGCAGCTTGCGGTAGATGTCGAGCAGCGCGTCGTCCTGGCCCTGGGTGTGGTCCTTCTCCAGGGTGGCGCGCATGGACTCGTACTCGCCGAACTCCTCCAGGATCTGCTCGGTCGTCCAGCCGAGAGCCTTGAGGAGGACGGTCACGGACTGCTTGCGCTTGCGGTCGATACGGACACCGACCATGTCGCGCTTGTCGATCTCCATCTCCAGCCAGGCACCCCGGGACGGGATGATCTTGGCGGAGAAGATGTCCTTGTCGGACGTCTTGTCGATGGAGGAGTCGAAGTACACGCCCGGCGAGCGGACGAGCTGCGACACCACGACACGCTCGGTGCCGTTGATGACGAAGGTGCCCTTGTTCGTCATGAGCGGGAAGTCGCCCATGAAGACCGTCTGGGACTTGATCTCGCCGGTCTCGTTGTTGGTGAACTCGGCGGTCACGAAGAGCGGGGCGGCGAACGTGAAGTCGCGGTCCTTGCACTCGTCGATCGAATTCTTCGAGGGCTCGAAGCGGTGGTCGCGGAAGGTCAGCGACATCGACCCGGAGAAGTCCTCGATCGGGGAGATCTCCTCGAAGATCTCCTCCAGACCGGACTTCCTGGGGACGTCCTGTCCACTCTCGACAGCCGCCTCGACACGAGCCTTCCAGGCGGGGTTGCCGAGCAGCCAGTCAAAGCTCTCGGTCTGGAGCGCCAGGAGGTTCGGAACCTCAAGCGGCTCCTTGATCTTTGCAAAGGAGATGCGCAGCGGGGCAGTGCTTGCGCCGTTGTTCGTATTCGTGGTCGAGGCGTTGCGCGAGGCGGCCAAGAGGGGGTCCTTCCGAGGGCTCGGACTCACTACGCGCGTACCGGTGTCCCAAGCCGGACATCGAGAGAGAAAGCCCAGTTCGGAGCTGTTCAATCACCGATGCTCATGCGAGGGGGTGCCCCTGGTGACGGGCAGGGAGCAGCTAACAGGCAGCGCAAAGGGTCAGTGTAGCCACTTGGCACACTGATGTCCAGAGCCGGTTTTCCGACACCCTCGTTGTTCTCAACACCCTTGTCTCAACCGCTGCAAGCCTCGCGCCGTAGGCGCACACCATTACTGCCCTCTGCGTCACCGATCCATGCCTCGGATCCGGATCGATTGTGACGACGCGTCCTGAGAATTGCGCGCTCCATGCGGTTCGTCAAGGCCCCCCACCCCATGCGGAAGGTCACTCGGCGGGCGGCGGCACGGCGATGATCACGATACCCGCCGTCGCACGAAGAGCAAGGCAGCCCCTGCGGGAACGCGGAAGGGCGACCACCCGACTGGGTGATCGCCCTTCATGTCAACGGCGCGGCGGTGCGCGCCCCCCCCGCGGGCGCCCAAACGGCGGGCGGGGGCTCCCACCGCACCCCACAACCCCACGCTCGGGAGCA